>CAKZYI010000274.1 GCA_937884735.1 uncultured Pleurocapsa sp. | reverse complement strand
TTTTGACTAACAGAGAGTAAAATCCCTACTAATTGAACATAGTTAATAAATTTTTAAGATGAAACCCCACATTAATTAACTAAGCCACATCAGACAAAAATACTTTGCCAATGATTGCCTTGTCGTTGATACAGGTAATTTTATCCTCACCAGTATAAAGAACAGCACTAGGTATGGAATTGGCGGTCTTATCATCTAACTGAAGAGACTTTGCAATCGCCATGTTGATCTGTAACTCTTCTGTCGAACGATAAGAATCGGTCTTACTTTCATAAATTCCCCACTGTCTGTATCCCTTTGGGCGAGCTTGCCCAGTGGATTAAAACGTAGTTTTTTGATAGGTTAAATTCCTTAATGATAAGATTAAAATCAAGCTCTAGATATGAGCCAGTAACGCCAGGAGTAGATACTTTGAACTTGGCTACTCTTGTTTTTTGGATTAATTTCATTATTCTTGTTCTAGGTGAATTAATTTCTCTGTTTCCCCCTCGATTTTTTCTAAAACCGCACTACTTTCTTGGGTTAATTTCTTAATTTCTTCCTTCTCCTGTGGAGCGATCGCGGATGAGTCAACACTTTTTTCTAGGGTGTCTGACACTTTTTGCACTTCTGAAAGTGCCGAACCAACAGTTAACTTATACTCAGCCAACTCCATTTGGTAATGCTTGGCTTGAGAAATGGACTTGCCAGAATCAATCATCAGCCACATTGCACCAAAAGAAAGAAATAGCTTTGGTAATGTATTGAGCAAATCGAACCAAACTACCATCGCGCTCTTTCCCCCCTCCAATCTGTATGGGTAAAGCCGTAATAAGCTTTATAGCCACCGCCATGATGATTAGCTTCAAGAATTTTCTTGATTTGACGCGGTGATAAATAATCAGACTTCCAATCAACCGCATCTCCATACTGATGTCTTGAGTATTTGCTACCGCCAACACGAGCATTAATGTGAGCGGGACGATACCAAGAGGTAACCCTAATCGGACGGTTGCCAAGTATTTCTCTGTACTCATCCATCGCCATGGCAGTCATGACAATATTCTTCTCAATTTGTTTAGCGGTCGCAATTAGCCTGTCATTGATGACCAAATCTTGAAGATGTCTGGTGCAGTTTTTAGTTGCCTCACCCCAAGTAAAATGACTGCTTGGGTAAATTGGCATTGACCTAGTAACAATATTTCCTGATGGTAATATCATCGATTTCTACCTCCATTGTTTTCCACTTCCTCAATCACGGGAGGTGCAATAAACGTTACTGGCTGCTCGATAATGACGGGAATACCCAGCAGGGTAATATCATTGACATTTTGGTTGAGCTTGACTCGATAGAGATTATCAGGAGAAAGCATCAGTTCATTAAGATAGTTGGGATAGCTAGAGATGTAGATATTGATGGTTCGCAGTACCCGTTTGGTATCTTTTTCTAGAGTCTGAATGATGCATTGAACGTAGGTATAGCTATAATTACCGTTACCGTCTTGTATTTGATTGCCATCGTCACTGGCAATATCTGCACTAATGCCCGTGATTAACAAAGAATGCTTGAGTTTGTTGGCAAAGTTCAATTCATAAACTTTGTTTTTCTCTAGTCCTGCAATAATTAGCGGTTGACGAGTCTCAATTCTGCGGGGTTGATGAATTAGCCCGTTATGTTCGTGACCGCTCCAGCCACGAGGATCGTTTGGTTGAATTGGCTTAGGTATATATGGTTGATTAGCAGACATGATTTAAGTAAAGTTGCGATTAAAAGTTGAGTTATATAATCCCTGTGTGCCAGATAGCTGAGTAGTCGCACCTCCTAAAGCAATATTGTTTGCCCCTGATGGAAGACTCGGCGTACCGCCACCAGGTAAAGCATCTAAAATGGCTGGCAACAGTACGCGAGTTGCAATCTGAAGCACCACATTGCTAACTCCAGGTAAAATGTTTTGCAGCACCAGGGGCAAGATATTATCAATCGCCAGATCGATAAGTAATGATTGCTAGTCAAAATTTTCCGCCGCTTCAATAGCTGCTAAAATTTCCTCTATCTTTGCGTCTAGAGTACATAGAGTACAGTCTTGCCCAACTACAAAAACCTCTAAAAAAGATGAGAAAAGTAGGTTGAGGAGGAAGATTAACTAATGACCTACAAACAAATTAAAAATCTAAAACAAAAAGAATTCAAACGTTTATGCGGGGTAAATCCAAAGCTGTTTGATGAAATGGCAGAAGTTCTGAAACAAGAATTGCCAAAACCAAGGCAGAGAGGAGGACAGCCAAAACTAAGTGTTGAAGACCAATTGTTAATTGCTTTACAATATTGGCGCGAGTATCGCACTTACTTTCATATTTCTAAGTCATGGGGAATTCATGAATCGACAGTTTGTAGGATAGTTCATCGAGTAGAAAATAAGCTAATCAAATCGAGAAAATTTAGTCTACCGGGGAGGAAAGCACTTACATCACCAAACGTAGAGTGGGAGGCGATCATCATCGATGCAGGAGAAAGCCCGATAGAACGTCCCAAAAAAAACAGCGAAATTTTTATAGCGGAAAAAAGAAACGACACACTATAAAATCTCAAGTAGTCATTGAGACCGATAGTTTGAGGATCATTTGCACAGCACATGGAACAGGAAAAGAGCATGATTTTCAACTATTTAAACGAAGTAAAGTAAAACCAATATCATCACTTGAAGTAATGGCAGATAAGGGATATCAGGGAAGACACGTCATTCGTTGTTTAGAGATTTTTCGCAGTTTGGCTCAACCTTATCGCAATCGTCGTCGTCGATTTAAATTACGATTTAATCTCATATCAGGCTTGTACAATCGAGGAATTGATTTGGCGATCGCCTGATTCATGCAAGAGGTCTACTGCTTGGCTTGTTCGATTAAGTGAAGGTTGAGTGGTTAAAATTAATCTGTCATATACTACAAAAAACAGCTTCATCGATGCAACGTAGTATGAAGTAGTTTAAAGCAAATCGATACTACAACAATTAATTGGCATTTACAAATGATTTGACTAGCAGACAAGAATTATTTGTCCCAACAGCCATGTTTCCATTTATAGCCACGATAGTTAAGGTAGCTATAAAGTTTTTCCCGTGGCATACGATCGGCTATCAAAGTCAAACTAACTGCCAGACTAAGAAAATGGTAGTCTGCCTTGATTTCTACATATTTTTCTATTGCCAACCGAGCTTTGTTGGTTAGTGGCGGTCGAGCAACTTTGGTGATTTTTGGAGTTTTTTTTTTTTTTACTTTGTCTTACCATTAAACGTTTTTACCGCCGCAATTAGCTCCCCTAACTCTGCACCGCGCGGAAAATCATATCTTTGGGTTTTTTGGCGCGGTATTGGGCTAATTCTGCGCGGATATTACCTCCTTTGATGTGGATACTCTTAACTTTTTTACCTACTCGATAGTCGAGACGAAAATATTCAGTCTTTCTGCCATTGGGCTTGTAGGTTTTGACATAGGCTGTTGATTCTACTTTGGCGCGGTTACAGTATTGCTCGATTGCCTGAATTTTGGTGTCTCCTATGGTATTTGCAGGAGACACAAGATCTCTGTCTCCTACAGCATCGAAAATAGCCAATTGATGATTCATTTTCCTTGCTCTGGTTAACTAGCACTCCCACATTGAGAGTGCTAGTTAGATGTTATTGATTATCTAGTCAAGATTCAATTAGGTTTGATACCGTAATCGATTACGGTCGCTCGACGAGCCAGTGTCAGGTGATATTCCTTTGACAAAGTTACTCAATGCCAAGATCGAGTCAAAGAATGGTAGTTCTACATTTTCATTAACATCGATATGACGACCGTATTTGAGGCAGTCATGGAGCCATCCGATAGGTTTGAAGATACCCTTCTTTTCCCCGTTCAAACTTTCTGACTGTTCGATTTTTTCCTTGTGGCATTTGAGCATGTACTCTACTGCATTCTCGACCTCAGACATTTTCTTACCTGCATAACGCCACATTCGATGTAATGTTTCTTGATTACACTTCATACCCAAGGACTTAAGGAGAGTATCCAATCTAGATATATTCTGTAGTAGTAGTTCATTACTCTTTTTTTTGCGTTTCCCGTCAAACATAGGGTTTCCCGTTGGCGGGTTGGGGGACTTCCCCAAAGTTGAGGGCTTTTTCTGGGTCACACAAGAGAGCGGACGTAGTTTGTTGGATATTGGAGTCATTACCCAACGATGTAAAAGCCTACTGGAAACGGGAAAGCAAGCATCGCAGCAAAGACCCAAAAAAGGATGAATTTACTTTTTACTTCACAAAGGGTGGAATTAAAGGATTACTGGCACTCCAACCTGAAGCAGTAGCTCTCGAACCAACAGGAATGCACTACTCATGGTTAGTAGCGCATATCT
>CAKZYI010000273.1 GCA_937884735.1 uncultured Pleurocapsa sp. | reverse complement strand
AAAGACCACTTTTCTACCAGCCAGTACCAAAGAGTACCAATCAACACAATACTGGCTAATGCTACACCACCACGAACTAATTCCCTCCGTAGACGGCCATATTTTTCTTCAAAGGTGTAACTATACATTCAGAATTTATTGCCGATTTTGCTAACAGTTTTGCCTACAATTGACTACATTAAAGTTAAGATTGGCTTAAAACATAATAATCCCAGCAATGTTACATAACAATTGTTATTTTAAGTGTATTCTTGGGCAAATATAAATTTTACATAGGAGCAAGTTGTGGTTCAATCTCCATCATTAACAAATTCTATAAATACCTCTAACTCTAACGCATTTGATCGAGATCGCTTTGACAGCAGCGTGATGAAAACCTATGGTCGTTTTCCAATTGCGATAGAAAAGGGGGAAGGATGTCGGCTTTGGGATACTGACGGTAAAGAATATCTTGATTTTGTTGCGGGAATTGCCACCTGTACTTTAGGTCATGCCCACCCTGCCTTAATTGAAGCCGTTACCGAACAAATCAAAAAGCTACATCACGTTTCTAATCTTTACTATATTCCCGAACAAGGACAGCTAGCTGAATGGCTGGTGAATAATTCTTGTGCGGATAAAGTATTTTTCTGTAATTCTGGTGCAGAAGCGAACGAAGCAGCAATCAAGCTAGTTAGAAAATATGCTCATACCCATCTAGATGAAGTCAAAAATCCGATTATTCTGACTGCTAAAGCTAGTTTTCATGGGCGTACTCTAGCCACAATTACTGCTACAGGACAAGAAAAGTATCAAAAAGGTTTTGGTCCTTTACCGACTGGATTTGCTTATGTGCCTTATAACGACATTACTGCAATTGAGAATGCAGTTACCGATTTAGATGAAGGTACTCTTAGTCGTGTCGTTGGTATTATGATCGAGCCTCTCCAAGGAGAAGGAGGAGTGCGCCCAGGGGATTTGGAATATTTTCTTAAGCTGCGGAGAATCTGCGACGAAAACAATATTTTGCTAATCTTTGATGAAGTACAGGTAGGTATTGGTCGGACAGGAAGACTTTGGGGTTATGAAAATTTAGGAATTGAACCTGATATTCTGACCAGTGCTAAGGGTTTGGCGGGAGGCATTCCTATTGGTGCAATGTTGTGTAAAGACTCCTGTGCTGCTTTTGAGCCAGGAAACCACGCTAGCACTTTTGGTGGTAATCCTTTTGCTTGTGCTTCAGCGATTGCCGTATTAAAGACTCTAGAACAAGAGGGCATTTTACAGAATGTTCAGCAAAGAGGAGAACAACTAAGAGTTAGACTAAGAGCGATTGCCCAAAAATATTCTTCCTTGTTTACTGAAGTGCGGGGCTGGGGTCTAATTAATGGTATAGAGCTAAATGCTGATATCGACCTGACTTCTATTAACTTGGTCAAAGCAGCAATGGATGAAGGTTTATTACTCGCTCCCGCTGGGGCTAAAGTATTGCGTTTTGTTCCTCCTTTGGTAGTTTCCCGAGAGGAGGTAGACCAAGCTGCCAATATTTTGGAGAAAGCAATCGAGAAAATAGCATAATTGTTAATTTTATTAATACTTCAAAATTTAACAAAGTGACAATTGGCAAACTGTTACATCTGTAGCCATGTTTTTTTGATAGATAAGCAAGAATACTAGGTGTGAGGAGTGAACCATTAAAGGCTTGTTTCTGGGATCGAAACACGGACAGAACCCCAGAAGCAAGCCTTGTCATTTCTGATTATTTGTTAGCTGTTTAAGCTGTTTACCCTACTTGATTGACTTGGGATTGAATTATACTTTTTTTCAAACTCAGGACTTTTTGATAGGATGCTAAGTCGTTTTGCTCCTCATATTTTCTCAAAGCCAGGTCAATATCTTGATATGCTGCTTTTTCTCGTCTCAATAAATGATTCAAGATGCCTCGACTGACATATGCTTGAGTGTAGTCTGGATTGATTTGAACTACTTTAGTTAAAGTCCTTGATTCCCATTTGATAACTTCCTTGGCGATGATGGGCGCAACCGCGACTAAAATAAACAGCTTCACTGTTGGGATCTAATTCATTTGCTCGATCTAGAAAAGCGATCGCTTGTGAGCAGTCAGCTAGCATAATATATGCTGCACCTAAATCATTATTAATTAGAGATTTTTCTTGAGCGGTAATAGTATTTGATGAATTTAAAGCGATGTTGTAATTATTAATTGCTGCCTCATATTTTCCAAAAGCAGCATAAGCTAGTCCTTGATTATAAAAAGCCTTATAGTTATGACTATTCTGCTGCACTACTATTTGATATTGAGCGATCGCATTTTTATACTCTTCTAGATGATAGTAAGCTAGACCCAAATTAAAATGAGCTGTCAAATTTTCAGGCTCATATTCTACTGCTTTGCTACAGTCTAATAATGCTCCTAAATATTGTTCTTGTTCTAGATTAGCCAAACAGTGCTGAGATTGTGAGACAAGTATTTTGTTGTCGTTGCCAAATTTATTTATATTTGCCACAGCAGTCGTAGTATTAGTTAAAGCTGATTGATAGCCATGTCGCTGAATGTCTTTTCTTTCAATATGTTTCATATTATTTTGAGCTGCTGCCTCTACTGTAAAATCAGAACTCAAAATGAATACAGTAAAAGTCAGTAACAAACCAATCAACGTATTCTGTGCCAGATAGTTAATAATTTCAATTGAATACAAGAAATAATTGTTCTTTCTATAAATGTCTCAAGTATCTTGAGAATTCAATAGACAAGCTGTCAAACTTACTTTGAATCAGATCTGGTTTAGTTACATATACTTATAGATATTTTGAATATAGATAAGTAAAACCACTCTAAAGCCCAAATTACGTTGCCTTGTCCTAGACTGTATAAAGATTTTTTAAAAAACAATTTAATTTAGTCGTTTATTTTGAAACTATCGACTAAAACGGTTGAGGAAAAAATAATAATTTTGGCATTATACTTTGAATAAATATTTTGATAGCGCGATCGCACTTACCAGCATTTGCTCTGTTGGTTTGGCTACTTTGTCTCTGGCTGAAGATACTATTGCCTACGAACAACCTAATACGGTTAAAGACATCCAATTGCAAAGATTAGATAATTCTTTAGCCGCCAACCTTAGAAGTTTAGAAAAAGTTGAATCTCCTGCACCAACCGAACCCGCACCCTTGCCCATATCAACGGCAGCAATAAACATCATCAAAGAGTTTGAAGGATTTAAAAATCAGGCTTATATTGATACTGATGGTACACCTGTAATTGGATATGGCTTATCTAGAATCGAAGGAAAACCAGTACAAATGGGCGATCGCATTTCGGTTGAGGATGCTAATTCTGCCCTCTATTCTCAGTTGCAGGTAATTCAACAAGAGTTAGATAAAGCTATTACTGTCGATTTGAGCGATCGCCAATTGGG
>CAKZYI010000272.1 GCA_937884735.1 uncultured Pleurocapsa sp. | reverse complement strand
GGAATGCTTCCATCACGAAAAAAGCTCTTTTTTTCTAATTGATCACACGCCCTAATTAAAAAAGCCCGCTTCAACGGGCTTTTTAGGTTGTTAAGATCCCACTTTTTTTATTTATCAATCAAGTCTTCCGCAGAAGATACTTGAATCTTACTTTGAGGAATTTCTTGAGTAATAATAGCCGATCGCAATATGGGAGTGCTGTTTACTGAATTAGCACTGAGGGTAAATAAAGGATTGGATAAAATTCCTGCTAAAGAAGTAACGATTGTTGCAAAGACAATACTTATTTGTAAAGGACGCATTCCTGCAAGTTTCCAGTCGACTTGAGGATAGTTTTTGACTGATTCAGACATTTCTTGAGGCTCTTTTACTACCATCATTTTGACTACACGAATATAGTAGTAAATAGAAATAACGCTAGTAATTAAACCAAGTAATACTAGACCGTACAAGCCAGCCTGCCAACCAGCCCAGAAAAGGTAAATTTTACCAAAGAATCCTGCCATGGGAGGGATACCACCCAAAGAAAGCAAACAAATGCTCAAACACAAAGTAAGCAGAGGATCTTTTTGGTAGAGTCCAGCATACTCGCTAATTTGGTCAGTACCAGTGCGGAGAGAGAAAAGAATGATGCAGGTAAATGCACCCAAGTTCATAAACAAATAGATGAACAGATAAAAGATCATGCTGGAGTAGCCATTATCTGTACCTGTAATCAGACCAATCATTACAAAGCCAGCCTGGGCGATGGAAGAATAGGCTAACATCCGCTTGATGCTTGTTTGTGACAAGGCTACCACGTTACCCAACACCATACTTAGAATTGCTAGTGCTGTAAAAATAAAGTGCCACTGCTCGGTCATTGAACCAAATGCTGTCACCAAAAGGCGAATTGCTAAGGCAAAACCAGCAGCTTTTGAACCGACTGATAAAAAAGCTACTACAGGAGTTGGAGAACCTTCATAAACGTCGGGTGTCCACTGGTGGAAAGGCACAGCGGAAATCTTGAAGGCAATACCAGCAATAATGAATACGAGGGATATTGCCAGTCCTAATGACTGAGAGCCATTAATAACGGTAATTTTCGTGGCAATTGTATTAAGATTTGTTTCTCCCCCAGATAAACCGTAAAGCAGAGACATTCCATAAAGGAAAATTGCCGAACTAGCAGCTCCAATCAGCTAATATTTTAAAGCAGCTTCATTTGAGCGAGGGTCGCGCTTCATATATCCCGTCATCAAATATGAAGAAATACTGAGCATTTCCAAGGAGATAAACACCATTGTTAGCTCGTTGGCTCCACTGAGGAACATTCCTCCTGTAGTAGCAGTAAGCATAATAGCGATAAATTCTGCCAAAGATGTTCCCGACTGCTGAATATAGCGGATAGACATGGGGATAGTTACCATTGCGGAGAGGACTACAATACCTCTAAAGACAATACTGAGATTATCTCCGCTAAACGAACCAAGAAAAGCGATCGCATCGGGGTTATCCCACTGAAAAAATAAAGCAACAATAGAATTAAATAAACCAAATATGGCGACATAGGGCAACCAACGGGAGGAACTGCGCCCAAAGATAATATCGCCGACTAAAATAGTCATCAGGGTAATTATGACAATGCCTTCAGGCAAAATCGTCCCTGCATGAAGCTGAGAAGCTACGCTGCTAGAAAAATCCATAGAGTTTTTGGGTATCGTCAGATATAGATACAATTGAAAAATTGCTAAAAAAGCTTTACAAAGGATTGTACTCCCCTGTTCTGCTTCTTATATAAGCTTATTATGTTTTTACTTTTTAACAACTTTGGGATGAAGTATTGGCAAATCTTGGTTATGGTGAAATTAAGATTAGAACTCCAAACTCAAATTATAAAAAGATGTTTGCCGATTAAAGGACTATAACTATAGATTAGTCATTAAACCTCGATAAGAAAATCAACACCTGCTATTAAACTCGCGATAATTCCATCTCTATGTCAACATTAGTTATTGTCGAATCTCCTACAAAAGCTCGCACTATCCGTAATTATTTACCTTCTGGCTATCAGGTGGAAGCATCTATGGGTCATGTCCGAGATTTACCACCCTCGGCTAAAGAGATTCCCCCTGCTTATAAAGATAAGAAGTGGGCTACTTTAGGCATCAACGTGGAAGACAAATTTCAACCAATCTATGTTGTTCCAGAGAAAAAAAAGAAAGTAGTCAAAGAATTGAAAACTGCTCTCAAGACAGCAGATGAATTGATCCTGGCGACAGACGAAGATCGAGAGGGAGAAAGCATTAGCTGGCATTTATTGGAAATTCTTAAGCCCAAAGTGCCAGTAAAACGAATGGTGTTTCATGAGATTACAAAAGAAGCAATCCAAAAGGCTCTACAAGACTGTCGTGAAGTAGATAAAGATTTAGTTCACGCTCAAGAAACAAGAAGGATTTTGGATCGTTTGGTAGGATACACCGTTTCTCCTTTATTGTGGAAAAAAATATCCTGGGGTTTGTCCGCAGGAAGAGTACAGTCCGTTGCCGTGCGTCTGACCGTAGCAAGGGAAAGAGAACGTAGAGCTTTCCAATCTGGGGGATACTGGGATCTTAAAGCTGATTTGGAACAAAATAAAAAACCTTTTGAAGCTAAATTAATTAGCCTTGATGGCAAAAGATTGGCTACTGGTAGCGACTTTGACCCCGATACAGGAAAAATTGCTGAGGGGAAAGATGTTGTCTTATTGAATGAAACTGAAGCAAATAAAC
>CAKZYI010000271.1 GCA_937884735.1 uncultured Pleurocapsa sp. | reverse complement strand
CGACCTACTTCGTCGAAAAATAACCACGCCCTGCATAGCTACTCAGAACATTTTTTTCCTTGTATCTCGATAAAATTCTCTCAAAAGCATTCTTCCCCTTAATTGATCACACGCCCTAATAAAAAATAAGTTGATATAAAGTTTTTAATTATTTAATTTTATTAGTTTAATTAGTATTTTTTATAGCTGGATTAGTAACATTTTCAATAATAATAATATCAGTTAAATGTTCTCCATCTATATGCTTCATTAGCTCTATCCAACTTTGTGTTCGAGGTAAAGTGTGGGGATTGGTGATAATTTCTTGGGCTTCTTTGGCGATCGCATCGTACCAAATACTAGAAGAAGAATCAGCAAGCTGGGATTTAATGGCTGGAGTTAAGGGAACTCGTTCGATCCAACCATCTACATCTAAAAACCTGGCTGTGTTTGAAGAATTTTGGCAATAAATTTTAAAATACCAATGATACAGGCGATCGCTTTTTAGGGCATATTGTTCTTCTGGTGGCAAATTGATTTTGATTATTCCTGGGGTGCGATCGAAAGTTATGGAAGTTTGATAAATACGTTTTTTTTCATCAGCAGTCAAAATAGAGAACTCACCGTAACTAATTGCTGCGGGCGGATCGGGAATATAAAAGAGAAAACTCGGATGAGCTTTGGCAGTCAAGACAGGATTATTTATTGGTACTAACGCCGTCAAAGATTCATTGCTGTTGCTGCAACTTTGCTGGCTAAAATTCAATCCTCCTCCTGGCTTTACTTTATTGGGAGGAATTCTTCGAGGTGGAGCGGGTCTTTTAGTACTGGAGTTGGTTTCGGCAAAAGATAACGAACTCGTTAAAGGAAACAAGACTAAAAAGATGCATAAATTAAAAAATAATTTGGGCAACAACACAGGCATGTTATGTATTTACTTTGATTGATTTGTCTCGATTTTTTTGCTGGCGACAGGTAAATATGACGACCATACCAACGGTAAATACAGCGATCGCTGTTGGTATATAAGGTAGCCAACCGCCATTTATAAGCACCAAAAAATACAGACGGTCGAGGGCGAAAATTGAGCTGCCTAAAGCTAAGTAACCTAAGATAGTTGAATGCTTATAAACAACGCAGACAAATCCTCCCACCAAAAGCGACCAACTCAGCATCGATAGCCAATCTATTCCTGGAGGCAAAACCCAAATAAGCGATCGCCCATCCAATACGGCACTCAGCATTTGACTGGTCATATGAGCGTGAATCCAAACCCCAGGCATTGTCCCATAGGGGGTATCAAAGTAGTCTCTGGCTACAGAAGCCGTATAGCCAATTAAAACGATACGGTTGGCTATTAATTTTGGCGGTATTTCCTCAGAGAGTAGTTGGTTGAGGTTGATTCGTTTTGCTGGTTGCCCCGCACGATAATTGAGAGGTATTTGGCTACTTCTACCGCTTAGTTGTTGGTACCCCCCGTATTTTCTACCCATTTCTTGAAAAGTTACGTCGCCAAACTGCCATTGTTCTTGAGAATTTACCTTTAGAGGTTTGATTCCTGCCTGATAGAGGTATTCATAAGCCAGTTGAAAACTGAGGCTATAGGGAGTCAAGCATTGAGAGCTTTTAGTAGCGAAGCTAGGATCGTAAGACAATAGCTGACGACGGACTTTCTGGTTAGATCTGATGCTAGACGCATTTGCCCGAAAAAATGAATAACTGCTATTTTTTGCTTCGTCAACGGGTAAATCGCTAAATCCCATTTGCTGGCTCAATTTGGCTGAAGAAAGTCCTTGAGGGGGTGCGTAGCTATTATCTTCTGAGCCATAGGCACAGACGGGAAATAAATGGGGATTACTCTCTAAAGATTCGATCAGTTGGGGGTATGCTTCATCTCTCGGATTGGCACGATGAAGATCTAAACCAATAGCTGCTGGCTGATGTTGTTCTATGATATCTAAAGCTTCAACTAAGGTTCGATCTGATAGGGGATAGCGATCGCGATTGGTGTCGGCTTCGGTAACTTCTACCACTAGAATGCGCGGATCGACAATCTCTGAGGGACGCTGCTGCAAAGCGCGGTCGTAAGCCCAAAGTTCGAGGGGTTCTAACCAAGCAAGCGATCGCCCTACCATTATGGCACTATTAACTATCAAACTGGCGGCGAAGAGTGTTTTGAGTAATTTTAACGGTTTGGATGTTTGAGACGGACATAAATCAGACCAAGTTAGGGGTGGAATGGCGGGATTTTGCCAGATTGTAGGCAACCAACTAGCACAAACGTATTCTGCTTCCCATCCAGCTAATTTGAGCCTGGCTTCTTTTACTCCTTGGGTAAAAGTGCTTCCTGATGAAAATGCTGTCAAAAAATACTTTAGAAATATCTGAGCAATCTCGTCTGGTACTGGTTCGCTCATTACTACTCCATAGGGTAAAGCCAAATCCGCAATTTCCATCCCCAATCTCATTCCCTCACAGGAATTAAAAATAGCAATCTGCAATCCGTTGGCGATCGCTTTTGTTAGGGAGTTTTTTAGCTGGCTAATAGCGATCTGGTCTGTGGTGTTTATATGGATATAACCAGTATTGAAGTTGCTACAGCTATGTCCTGAAAATAAGAGGATATCCCACCCTTGGGGCTGCCAAAGATGTTCGTTTAATTCTGCCAAAGAGGGTTCGTTTAAAACGACTAATTCTGTTTGGGGTAATATTTTGAGAGATTCTAAATCTTGCATGAGGTCGATTCCCTGGCTATCGCCTAAAATCGACAAAACACGAACTTTTGAGCGCGTTACTATTGAAGCTTCGGTTTTGTACCAATCCATTGCGCTAAAGGCAATTTCTGCTTGAGGATAGTCGCTGACAAAATTCCATAAATGCCAGGGTAATTGTTGCAAAGTTAGATCGGCAGTATTAATAATAATCTGGATTGGTTGGCTCTTGTTTAATTCCGTTCGTAAAATTCTTTCTACTGAGGCAAAATCTTTAGTTGTCAGCCAGCGATTAATCTTTCGGTTTATTTCTTGGCATACTTTGAGAAAATCAGCCTCAGAATATTTCATCCCTTCTGTTTGCAGC
>CAKZYI010000270.1 GCA_937884735.1 uncultured Pleurocapsa sp. | reverse complement strand
GATTATAAGCGATCGCTAGAACTGTTAAAGCGCGCCCGTGAAATTGCGCCTTGGGTATATACCAAATCTGGCATTATGGTTGGTTTAGGAGAATCTGATGCTGAAGTTCGAGAAGTTATTCAAGGTCTAAGAGACGTAGATTGCGATATTTTGACTATCGGGCAGTATCTCCAGCCTTCCCAGAAACACCTTGGTGTTAAAGACTTTGTGACTCCAAAACAATTTAAGAGTTGGCAAGAGTTTGGCACATCTATTGGTTTTTTACAGGTGGTTTCAAGTCCTCTAACTCGTAGCTCTTATCATGCCGAGCAAGTTCGAGCTTTGATGCAGCTTCATCCACGGCAGAAAACCAGTAATGTTTAAGAAATAAAACATTTTGCTTTTTTTAACTAAATTTTCCCCCGTGTAATCACTGAAAAAAAACGTAATAAATGTCCAGTTTAATGGATTAGAGAAACTGTTTATTAATGGCGGTTTCTTTTTTTATCTTTGGGATTTTTACAAGCCGAAACACGTGAAAAGCTTATATTACAAAAGGTGTGCAGGTTGATTTAACTATTTCCAAAAAACCGTTTATTCGCCAATATATTAAGAAATGTAAAGTATTTTTGTTTTCAGGAACTTTTGACTGGCTATATACTTCCTCACACCATAAAGCAATATTTATTGACTTCCTCGCAATTATTGTGACTTTAGCAACAATCAGCCAACCGTGTTGTTACTGAGATGGGAAAGATCCAAAACTGAAAAAACGAAAAAAAGGTCAGTTGTGTTCTTTTTCTCATTGAATTGGGCAATCTATTTGCAGAGGAGGAAGTCAAATCCACAACCTTCACTGGAGTCGTCATTAAGAGATCGCTATGCTTGCTAGTTCTTCATACGTTGAAACCGAAGGAGATAATTCTTCACCCAATCCTGATATTAATCTTGATTTAGAAGCCAATAATGATAGTTCCGATAAGTTGCCCGAAGAACTTGTAGAACTTGATTTAGATGGTGTAGATCCCGACCATGTTTCTCGAAGAGGCAGCCGTACTACTACCGATCTAGTTCGATTATATCTACAAGAAATTGGCAGAGTTCCCTTATTAGAAAGAGACGAGGAAGTTTCAGAAGCTCAGAAAGTTCAGAAGCATATTCAAATTGTGGAAGAGCGTACTCAAGCTGCTGAAGCAGGAAACGCTACTCTACAAGAATTTATTAAGCTGGTTGATGTTCACGACCGCCTAGTTACTCAGATTAGTCATCGCCCCTCTATGAAAAGATGGTCGATAGCGTTGGGTATGGAAATTCCTCTTCTCAAAGAAAAACTAGTCGAAGGCAAACAAGCCTGGGCTGGAGTTGTTGGCTGTGATGTCAAAGAATTGGATAAAATTCAGAAAAATGGCATCCGTGCTAAAGAACATATGATCAAGGCGAATTTACGTCTGGTTGTTTCTGTCGCCAAAAAATATCAAAATCGTGGCTTAGAATTGCTTGATTTGATTCAAGAGGGTACTTTAGGATTAGAAAGAGCCGTAGAGAAGTTCGACCCTACCAAAGGCTATCGTTTTAGTACTTATGCCTACTGGTGGATTCGTCAAGGTATTACTAGAGCGATCGCAACTCAAAGCAGAACTATTCGTCTTCCTGTACACATTACAGAAAAACTGAACAAAATTAAGAAAGCTCAACGCAAAATTTCTCAAGAAAAGGGACGTACTCCCAAAATTGAAGATATTGCTAAAGAGTTGGATATGACTGCCGCACAAATTCGCGAGGTTTTACTGCGTGTACCTCGTTCGGTTTCTCTCGAAATTAAAGTCGGGAAAGAAAAGGATACAGAATTGGGAGATTTATTAGAAACAGAAAGTGCTTCTCCTGAAGAAACTTTGATGCGAGAGTCTTTGCAAAAGGATTTACATTATCTCCTTTCTGAGCTGACTAGTCGCGAAAGAGAAGTCATTCAAATGCGATTTGGTTTTGGCGGAGAAAAACCCTTTTCTTTGGCAGAAATTGGTCGCTGTTTGGAGTTGTCTCGTGAAAGAGTACGTCAGATTGAGGCTAAGGCTTTGCAAAAATTGCGTCAACCCAGACGTAGAAATCTAATTAGAGATTATTTGGAATCTTTAAGTTAGATTAAGCAAGATAGATAGATAGAGTTGCCAAGGAGAAAAGAACTTAATCTTTTCTCTTTTTTTGTTATTTTGATTTATGACTTGTTGATTTGTTTGCTTTACAAAACATTACGTAAATTGAGACTTTTTTCGATAATCTTAGATTTTATGTTAGATAATAACCAACAATTTAAGTTTAATTATTGACCTCATAAGTGATCGATCAACAAATCAGCTTTTTTACTAAAATTATCGGTACAACCTCAATTGTTTTTGGCGTTATTTCTGCGATCGTTCAGGTTGTAAAATTATTTCTTGAACCTGAGAGTATACATGTTACGTTTTTGGCTTTGATTTTTAGCTTTTTCTTGATTTTTCTGGGCAGAAAAAAAATCTTGACTAAATTAGTCAATCTTGCTTTAAATCACCGAATGACCAGTAAAATAATCATTTTTTGTTCGCCAATTGTTCTGAGCATTTTACTTATTTTGCTCAGAGTTTCAATGGGACTTGAAGCTTGGAAAAAAATGAATACAGAAGGTGGTTTTATTGAATATGGAACAAGTTTAGCTTTTTTAATAGGTGCTATTTTTGCTTTTCCTATTGGCAAGTTTTTTGTAAGCAATCAGGAGAAGTTTTTAGGCTATCTATACTATTTAATTTCTGCTGGTACTTTTTTTGTTGGCATGGAAGAAATTAGCTGGGGTCAAAAGCTACTTGGTTTTGAATCTTCAGAGTTTTTTCAAAATTATAATTCCCAGGAAGAAATAACCCTGCACAATTTAATCTGGGTCAATGAGTATCTTGATAAAGGATTAATGTTTGTGGCATTAGTTGCAGGTATAAGCTGGCTGATATACAAGTTGATTAGCAAAGCCAAGCATAACTATAAAGTTAAGTTCATTATACCTCGCTGGTTTTTGGCATCATTTTTTATCATTGTTTTCTTATTTTTTTATTTGATAGAATATGTCGAAATTTGGAATTCTACTATTGAAAATTTTCAAGAATCAGCAGAGCTAATTTTTTCTTTAGGCGGCTTGTGCTTTATTGCAATTAACTTTTTTGCCATAGGCGAATATAGTTTAAGAGCATCAAGTAATTCTCCAAAAAATATTTCTCTTTCACAAAAATAATAAACTTTTAATCAATAATTTGGTTAAAAAGCATTTTTGAAGTATACAAGAAACTACAGCGTATTGCATTAAAAGTAGCTCTAAATCAAAATTAAATTAGTACGAATACGGAAGTTATTTTATATTTATGTGATTAGAATAGAAATTAAATATACCTAAAATTATTAGCTTCTTGCACTAATTGAGTTTGATAATTAATTATCAAAGTAAGAGCTAAATTTAGAAAATAATAACTATAAAACTAATATTAATTGGTGAGCAGAGCAATGCGCTGGAAGCTTTTTGTTGAGTTTTGTTTGACTATATTAGTACTTTTTGTTGTGGCAGGAGATATACTTTTACCTCAGCCCTATCGTGGTGAAAGCCAACAGCTAAAAAGTAATATCAATCATTTTTTAATTGGTTTGATACCAAGCCGATTTACTATTAAAATAAAATCCGAAGAAAATAATAATTTTCAAAATTCAATCTCAGAGAAATCAATCTAACTAATTAAACTCCTGAGATAATTGACCATCATCAAGATAAAGCTCTTATTTTTTGTTAAAACAATCTCTGCTACAGCGATTTTCAGATACACTGAGCAAAAAAACAAAATTATATCAAAAACCCTTAAATCTCTAATCCCTAATAACTATAAAATGTACTAGAACCAAACGAAAACTGCTGTAACTCTAAAATTATATGGTCTTACCTAATGTTAGTGTGGTCATCCCTGCATACAACGCTGCTCACTTCTTAGGTCAAGCTTTGGAAAGTATATTTGCTCAAACCTATACAGAATATGAAATAATTCTAGTTGATGATGGTTCAACAGACAATACTAAAACCATACTAGAGCCTTATTTATCTCGCATTAACTATATTTATCAACCAAATAAAGGAGTTGCCGCAGCTAGGAATAAAGGAATAGAAATAGCCCAAGGAAGGCTGATTGCTTTTTTGGATGCAGATGACTTATTTCTGCCGCAAAAATTACAGCAACAGGTAGCTTTATTCAAACTACACCCTGATGTTGGCATGGTTGTTAGCGGTTGGCAGCTAACAAACGAACAGGCTGAAATAATAGAAAATGTTGAGTTGTGGCATAGCTTACCATGCTTAGATCTTAGAACGTGGCTTTATTGGAAACCTGTCCTTCCGAGCGCGACAATGATTCGTCGCCAATGGCTAGAAAAAGTAGGAGGATTTTCCCCAGAGACGATTCCTGTAGAAGATGTGGAGTGTTTTTTGCAAATTATTGCTCAAGGGTGTAAAGCAATCTGGTGCAAAAATATTGGTACGGTGTATCGACAGGTCAACAGTAATTCTTTGTGTCGCAATACTATTAAAAGAGTAGAATCTCTGGAATTATTGCATCAAAGATTTTTTGGCAGAGCTAATCTACCCGTTGAGATTAGAAAAGAAGAGAATCAGGTAATTTATTGCAATATTGAATGGTCAGCTTGGCATCTTTATCAAAATGGTTATAAAAGCCAGATGTGTGACTATCTGCGTAAGTCTTTAAACTGTACAACCCAATCAGCAGCAGAAATTAGTCTCAACTGGATTGAATCTTTTACTAGCTATTGTGATGGGGAAAAATCTCAGTTAGACACTTATCAGTTGACTCTAAGCATAGGCTGGGAACAATTAACAATCAGTACTTTAGCAATACGTCAGCCTAGAGTGAGCGTGATAATTCCTGCTTATAACAGTGCCAAATATTTAGCAGATGCGATCGCATCTGTTTTAAATCAAACCTATACTGATTATGAAATTATTGTAATCAACGATGGTTCGACAGATAATACCCGTGAAGTAGTTGAACCATATTTAAACCGCATTCGCTATTTTGAACAAGAGAATCAGGGAGTATCTGCCACCAGAAATCGAGGTATTTATCTAGCGAGGGGAGAATTAATCGCTTTTTTGGATGCTGATGATTGTTTTATGACACATAAACTCGAAGTCTCATTAGTTTATGTGTCATTAAATCATCATCATTCATTGGG
>CAKZYI010000269.1 GCA_937884735.1 uncultured Pleurocapsa sp. | reverse complement strand
TGTTCCCCAATGGCGACCAAATTTCGTCACTGCTTTAACCCCAGAAGATCGATGTCATCTCAATGGTTTAGCAATGATAAACCATCAACCAAAATACGTTACTGCACTGGGAGAAACAGACACTATGGGAGGCTGGCGAGATAATAAAGCCAATGGTGGTATTTTGATCGACGTAGCTAGTAATGAAATTATTAGTCGAGGTATATCTATGCCCCATTCGCCTCGATGGTATCAAGACCGTCTTTGGGTATTAGAATCAGGGCAGGGTAGTATTTCTCTTTGCGATCGCAATACAGGAAAGCTCGAAACCATTATTACTCTTCCAGGCTTTACTCGTGGTGTTGATTTTTATGGCTCATTAGCTTTTGTTGGACTATCTCAGGTGAGGGAAACCGCCGTATTTAGTGGTCTTCCTTTAACGGAAACGCTCAACGAAAGAATTTGCGGTGTTTGGGTAATCAATCTGGAAACGGCTCAGACAGTGGCTTTCTAGAAGATTGAAGATGCGGTACAAGAAATATTTGCGGTAAGAGTCTTACCTAATATTCGTTTTCCAGAAATTATTGACTGGGATGAAAAATTAATCGCAAGCTCTTATGTTTTGCCTGATGAGGCTTTGGCAGATGTTCCCCAGGAAAGGCTATCAAATAATAATTAATTCTTAGGGTGAGTTGACGGTGGAATACCTCATTATCGATCTTAAAGATGTCTACAAGGAGTAAGGCTTTGTTCAAAGTTTATTAGTTTTTGATTTTCAGCTTTTCCAACTAGGGAAATATAATTTTAAAATCGTACTCAAACAGCTAAAATAATCTGAATTCACAACTATCAATTGGTAAAAGTTATGAACAAGCCACCAAAAGATGACTACACAATCAATGTAGATGCAGGAACACTATTGTTAATTGTGTCGGCACTTATTTTGTTACCCTTATTGATTACAGGTTTTGTTTCCCAATAACAAATCGGAGTAAGTAGCAAATACTAGCTACGTTTGCTAGCTTATTATTGTGACAATAATTGTTGCTTAAGCATCTGATGAAAACAATCTTTGGTGGCAAGAGAAGCTTGCGCGCCGCTTTTTGTTACGGCTAAAGCACCACCTACTGCCCCCCAAGATAAAGCTTCCGTCAAAGATTTGCCCGATGCTAATCCCGCAGTCAAGGCACCATTGAAAGCGTCCCCCGCTGCAACTGTATCTACTACCGAAACAGGAATTGGTTTGACCCAAAAATTTTCAGTAGGATTACTATATAAAGCACCTTGGCTACCCAAGGTAATGACTACATTTTTGACACCCATTTGGTGTAAAAAAGATGCAGCTTGTCTGGCGGTAGTTACACCGTCTACTGTAAAACCAACTAGCTGACTTGCTTCTATTTCATTAGGTGTCATCAAGTCTACTAAGCCATATAATTCTTCAGGAAAATTGGAGATTACTGGCGCAGGATCTAAAATTAAAAAGCAATCATGAGCTTTTGCCAATCTTGCTGCGTTCAAAACCGTAGCAATTGGTATTCCCAATTCTAAAAGCGCAATTTTCGCTTGAGGCAATAGGAGTTCAAACTGCTCCAATTCTTTTTCTCGAACTAAGTTATTTGCTCCCGCAGCACAAGCAATAGTGTTTGCACCCATTTCATCTACCACAATAGAAGCAATTCCTGAATAGGTACTGGAATTAACTGTAATTCCACTAGTATTTACCCCTGCTGTTTGCAGACTTTGGATTAAGGTTTGACCAAAACTATCTTCACCAATTTGACCAACTAAACTTACTGGTACGCCCAATTTTGCGATCGCAACTGCTTGATTAGCTGCTTTTCCACCCGCCGCGGAAAAGAAACGATTTCCTACTATTGTTTCTCCTTTTATGGGTAAGCGAGGTACTTCTACCACTATGTCTAGATTGATACTGCCAAAGACAACTACACTCATTCTTTTTATATATGTGAATCTTTGATGCTTATTGATTATAAGGCTTACTAGGCAGTCTTGTTTAATTCAACGTTGGATAGTTGCAACGGGCAATAGGTATTGGTGGCAAGTTAAAAGTTAAAGATGTGTGATGTTTGTTAATTGGTTTTAATTAATTAGTAATTATATTTTGCCTTAACTTGTCATGGCTAAAGAATAAATATTAGGGGGGATGGCTATGTAAAAAACAAATAAATTTATTTTAAAGCTTTGGTTAAATATTATTTTTAAAAATTGAGATCGCACCATAACTTTAGTATCAAATGTTACCTAAGAGATATGAAAATATTTTTGTAGTTTTAGTTATGAGTAATACGTTGGGAAACAATAATTTAGAGCAGGCTTTAGCAACTAGAAATTTAATTGTTAATCGCTTAAATAGAATTATTAATTCTATTGAAGATAGTGATAATTCTCAGAATAATAAATTGGGAAAGCTAGAATTAAAAAATGTGATCGCTGACCTAAGTAAATGTAGTGAAAAACTAAAAGAAGGTATCTTTCGTTTATTAGTCGTGGGAGATGTTAAGCGAGGTAAATCTACTGTTATCAATGCTTTAATTGGGGAAGATTTATTGCCAAGAGATGTTAATGCCTGCACTGCTATTTTAACAGTGTTACGTTACGGTATAGAGAAGAAAGTAACAGTTTATTTCAATGACAAAACCGCACCAGAGTCATTAGATTTTAATACTTTCACACAAAAATATTCTGTTAGTCCAGATGAAGCAAAGAAATTAGAAAACGAGAGTAAATTAGCTTTTCCTCAAGTTAAGCAAGCAGTAATAGAGTATCCTTTGCCTTTATTGGAATTAGGTATAGAAATTGTAGATAGTCCTGGTTTAAATGATACTGCGGCGAGGAATCAGCTATCTCTCGACTATATTCATAACTGTAATGCAATTTTATTTATCTTAAGAGCAGTACAGCCTTTTTCTTTAGCTGAACGTCGTTATTTAGATAACTATATTAAAAATAGAGGTTTGGATGTTTTCTTTTTAATTAATGGCTGGGATGAGATTGATAATAGTTTGCTAGAGCCTGGAAACTTAGAAGAATTAACAGCAGCACAAAAGCGATCGCAAGCATATTTCCATAGTAATTTAACTGAATATATTGATAGTAACAAATCAGATTATCTTGAGCGTGTATTTCCTATTTCGGCTCTAAATGCACTACGAAGCTACCTTGATAATTCCACAGTCGATCTTGAGTCTACGGGCTTTAATCAATTTACGAATAGTCTGAATACTTTTTTAATTGAAGAAAGAAATAAAGCTGAATTTCAACAAGCAAGCATTATTACCCAACAAGTTTATAATCATATTAATGCAGCAATAGCTAGACGTATTGCTTTATTATCGACAAGCAGAGTTGACATACAGCAAAAAGTTGATAGTATTTCTCCTAATTTTGTACAGTTAGAAGAACTTCAATATGAACTAGAGCAAAGCATTCAAGAATTAGCACGTACTAAAGCCAAAGTTGTTGCCGATTCTTTTGAAGAATATATTCTTAATCTAGAAAATACTTTTGAGCTTGATTTTGATAAATATCAGCCTCAATTAGATACTTTGGGCTTTCTTAATGCTACTAAAAGAGAAGACTTTAATCTTGGGTTCAAAGCAGGTTTTGAACGTTATCTTACCGATAGGCTATTAACCTGGGAACAAAAAGCAGAAAAGGATTTAGATAAAGCAGTAGAAGAATTATTTAGCAGCTTAGAACAATACAGTAAATCTTATCAAGCAATAATTAGTAATATTCAAATAAAACTTGTCGGTTATAAAACCATTTATTTAGATAAAAAATCAAAAATAGAACAAGAATTAGATTGGAAAAACTGGACAATAGGATGTATTGCATTAGCTAGCGGTAATATTGGCGGACTTGCTTTAGCCAGTGTAGGAGTCAATTGGAAACAAGTAATAATTAATTGGGTATCTGTAATTGGGATTAGCCGTTTTATCGCCATCTTTACAGGAGTCTTTCTTAATCCTTATAGCGTTCTTTTAGTTAGCTTAGGATTAGCAGGAGTACAGACAGGATTTGCTCGTCAAGAGTTTATTAGATTGACTAAACAAGAATTTGTTCAGTATTTACCAAAAATTGCACAAGAACAAAAACAAACTATTCAAGAAACAGTATTAGAGTGTTTCGACCAATACAAAAAAGAAGTCACGAAAAGAATCGCCTAAGATATAAAAGGGCGTAAAGCAGAATTAGCAAATTTAATCCAACAGCAAGAAATAACTGAAAGCGACCGCACTACAGAAATTGAGCGTTTGCAGATTTTAGATCGCAGTATTTTATCTTTGTATCAAGAAATTGAATCAGCGGTCAATCAATAATTATCATACGTCAAATTTGTAAGTTACAACTGAGATATAAACCCCGTACATGTTGAAAACTGTAGTTTTTCTATCACGAATGCCGAGCTAAACATCGCGTCCTTAACCATGTGCCTTTATTACTTATTACTCATTACTTATTCTTTATTTTTTTTATTAAAATGAACCTTACACCAAACTTATCCCGTATATATCAAACTAGAATTAAGTTAAGCGATCGCCTTAATCAAATCAAACAAGCGATCAACAATAGTGGCTTAAAATTACAGTTAGATCAAGAAATTAAAGACATTCAAGCTACTAGTCAAAATTTACAAGATGGTGTTTTTAGACTATTAGTTCTAGGAGATTTAAAGCGAGGCAAAAGTACCTTTTTAAATGCTCTATTAGGAGAGAGAATATTACCCAGTGATGTTAATCCCTGTACTGCATTATTAACCATCTTACGTTATGGAGAAGAAAAAAAAGCAATTGTCTATTTCAAAGATAATCGCCCGCCACAGTATTTACAATTAGATGCCTTTAAACAACAATATACAATCAATGCTGATGAAGCAAAAGACCTAGAAAAAAAAGATACGTTGGCTTTTCCAGAAGTAGAATATGCTGTTATTGAATATCCTTTACCTTTGCTTGCTCAAGGAATAGAAATAATAGATTCTCCTGGTTTAAATGACACTGAAGCTCGCAACAAACTTTCTCTCGAATATGTATACAATTGCCAAGCAGTATTGTTTGTTCTACGGGCAATTCAACCTCTAACATTAAACGAGCGTCGTTATTTAGAAAACTACCTTAAAGACAGAGGTTTAGCTCTGTTCTTTTTACTTAATGGTTGGGATGAAATTAGAAAAAGCTTAGTCGATCTAGACAATCGATCAGAATTAGAAATAGCCGAAAATAAAGTACGACAAGTCTTTAAAACAAATCTTGAGCCTTATTGTCAAAATAACTATCAAGAGCGAGTATTTGAAATATCTGCTCTAAACACATTACGTCAACGTCTTAAAAAGAGTGATGCAGATTTAGCTAATACCAAATTTGCCAATTTTACTGCTGAATTAGATAAATTTTTAACCCAAAAAAGAGCAGCTACAGAATTTAATCAGGCTCAATTGGTAGCCAAACAAATATGCGATCGCATATCTGAAAATGTCCAGCGTCGTATTCCTTTATTGCAAGAAGATATAGCCAACTTAAAAAATAAAATAGATTCCGTTGAACCCGAATTTGAACAGCTACAGCAAATCAAGCATAACTTTGGTAATGAAATTATCAATAAGCGCGGTCGCATTACTAAAAGCATTGCCAATTCCTTTCAAGACTATATATCAAAACTAGGAGACACTTTTGAAACAGATTTTGTTGCCTATCAGCCTAATTTAGAATTTTTAGATTTTCTGCGTCAAGATAAGCGAGAAGAATTTAATCGCGCTTTCAAACAAGCCTTTGAACGCTATCTACAAGATAAACTATCTCGCTGGGAATTAATTGCCGAAAAAGAACTAGAATTAGCCTTTCTCCAATTAGCAGAAAGTGCAGCATCGCAAGGGGCAAATTATAGACAAATTACTAATAAAATTGATGAGAAACTAATCGGTAATAAAATATTAATTGATGCAGAAAATCCCGATGACGACTCCCCAGGTTGGGCAAAATGGGCGATGGGCTTCTTTTCCTTAGCCACTGGTAACATAGCAGGAGTAGCTTTAGCCGCAGTAGGTTT
>CAKZYI010000268.1 GCA_937884735.1 uncultured Pleurocapsa sp. | reverse complement strand
GATTTTCATTCTCGATTTGATATTGCTCTGCTTGCATATTCCAAAGAGTAGCGTATTCTCCATTTTGCTGCAAAAGTTCTTCATGAGTACCCATTTCAACTAACTTCCCAGCCTTCATCACCAGAATTCTATCGGCTAAACGTACAGATGCTAGTCTATGGGTTACTAAAATAGCAATCTTATCTTTAACTAACTCAGCAAAACTACTATATATTTCATACTCACTACGGGGATCTAAAGCTGCTGTCGGCTCATCCAAAATCATGATTTGGGCATCTTTTTCTCTAACAAACGCTCGTGCGATCGCCACTTTTTGCCATTCTCCACCAGACAGTTCAGTACCGTCAAATTGCTTACCTAGAAGGGTATCATATGCCTGTGGAAGTTTTTCAATTTTAGCCTTAATTTCTGATTTTTCACTGGCAGACTTTAATCGCTCTAAATCATCCATTGCAGAAGTATCACCCAGGGCAATATTTTCGCCAACAGTGAGAGAATAACGACAAAAATCTTGAAATACAACACCAATTTTTTGCCTCCACTGTTCAATATTCAAATCTTTGAGATTTTCTCCATCTATAAAGATATTACCTTGAGTGGGGTCATAAAAACGAGCTAAAAGCTTAACTAAAGTACTTTTTCCAGCACCATTTTCACCGACTAAAGCAACAGTTTCTCCAGGATTTAATGTCAAAGAAATCCCGCTTAATGCTACTCTTCCATCTGGATAAGAAAAATCAACATTATCAAAGACAATTCCTGATTTCATGGGTGTTGCTACAGGCTTACCTGGAATACACAGTGGCATTGTGGGTTGAGTATCTATAAATTTAAAAAACATCTGCATAAACAACAAACCATTTTGCAACTGTAAGGAAGACTGTAGAAATCCCATCATATTTTGTTGGATATAAGCGAGTGACTGAATCAACAGAAGAATACTTCCAGCGGTTAATTCACCAGCCATCGCTTGCTTTACTACCCAAGCAAAACAAAGGGCATTTCCTAAAGCACTTAATAATCTTAAAACTGTGGTTGTCCAAAGTTTTTTAGCTCGCAACTTTGCCATTATCTGATATTTGTCATCAAATGCTTCTAGATAGCGCTGACGAAACAAAGAACATAGTCCAAACAGACGCACCTCTTTAGCATAGGTATCTGTAAGCATTAAGCTTGAATAATAACGCATCCGGCGAGCTTGAGGACTTTTAGCAAAATTTTCATTCCAAACTTCTGATTCTAGTTTGAAATATATATAAGTTTGCGGTAAGTATGTTGCTAAAATTAATAGTGGAATCCACCAACTAACGGTGGCTAATAAAATTAGCATTGTTACCATAGTAACTAAGATCGTAAATATTTGTACTAAACCGCCTAACAGATAGGTGGGAATCGTCGATGCTTGCCCTTGAAGTATTTCTAGTTCATCATAAAAATTTGCATTTTCAAAATTGGTGAGATCGACAAAACTATCTGCTTTATTTATTAATTTGACATTAATACTTGCCGTCAACTTTTCAGCTAAATTAGTATATGCTGTACCTCTCCAAGGACCACAAAGATTTGCTAGAAAAGTTACTGCAATCCAAAGAGAAACAAGGCTCGCAAATATAGTTAAGTTATACTCTTTACTTGAGGGCATTGCTGCCACTGTATCTACTATATATTTATTAATTCCAATTGTGACCGCAGGAATTATACTTTCTAAAACCGATACAAGAATTAGAAATGCTGTTATTATTGGTGCTGCTGTCCACAATATAGTTAGAGAACGACCTAGAAGTGAGCTATATTTTTTCAAATCTTGTGTCAGCTTAGTGAATAAGTTTTCATTATTTTTGTCACTATTAGCTGTAATATTTTCTTCTAATTGAACCATTTTTTATCTCTGTATAATTTCAATAATTATGTAGGTTATCCCACAGGATTAAATATTTATAGTAGAAGTTTGATTCTTTCGGCATAAGTCTAATTTCTCTGCTTGCTCAATGCAAAACTCTAGTTTTTTTGCAATTTCTTCGACATGAGGATGATGAAACATTGATAAATGACTACCACTTACCCAGAGCAAATCTACTTTATCTGCTTGCATATCCCAACCTAAAGTTGGATTATTTAAAGTAGTAAGAGTATTCTCACTAGCTCTAATGAGAGTAACTGTATCTGGGTAGGGTTGAGGGAAATAATTTGTTGAAGCTCGATCGTGGCTTTTGCTAACTTCAAAAATGCGTTTCATCCTATCTAGCCCAAAGTTCTCAGGAAGACGGTTTTCTTCTTTTATGTGGTTAAAAATATAAGTTAGTCTTTGATTTTCTTCTATTTTTTTTAGCTTTTCTTTTGAAAGCTTTATTCCAAATAATTCTGAGAATAATCCAATTAATAAATCAACGTCTGATATAGATGCTCCTCCCGAACGAATATAGGTGTCTACTAACCCCAAAAAAATAGTTTTTTGACCTTGCGATAAGCCAAGCTTCATGCCTTCGGCAGTACGCAATAATTTAGCTATTTCAATAGCTATTAATCCACCAAAACACCTACCCATAAACAAATAAGGTCCCTGGGGCTGAATCTCCTGTATGGC
>CAKZYI010000267.1 GCA_937884735.1 uncultured Pleurocapsa sp. | reverse complement strand
AGCTTTGGTTCTAGTAGTAGCTATCGGCTTGGTAGGTTGTGGTTCTAATCCTTCTGGATTATCTGGAAACTACAGCCAAGATACCGCAGCCGTTTTAGAAAATTTAAGAACAGCAATCGATCTACCCGATGATGCTAGCAACAAAAAAGAAGTTATCACTCTAGCCCGCAGTCAAATTAGCGATTATGCTTCCCGTTATCGTCGTAATTCTAAAACTGCTGGTTTGCGATCTTTTACAACAATGCAAACTGCATTAAATGCTCTGGCTGGCTATTATAGTTCCTATGGTAATCGTCCTTTACCAGAAAAACTTAAAAAGCGTCTATCTCAAGAGTTCAGACAAGTAGAAATTTCTTTAAAAAGAGGAGTATAAATTCGTAGAAGCGAATAATAATTTTAATTCAAATATATTCATCCTCCTAAGATAAAACTTGGGAGGAATTTTTTAGGGAAATAGGGGATTGTTATTTTACGTTTAATCATTAAAAATAATACCGCGATCGCAATAGGCAAATAATCCATCTAGAATATAGTAGTGCCAAGCTTCCTGATGATTTAACTTGGTATTGAATTTAGTTAAATAATGCGATCGTAAAAAGACTAACTATAATTGCTATTATGGAAAAATTTTATCTATCTTCAGAAGTTTTAAATTTTTGGTTTTCCGAAGAAGTAAAGTCATTATGGTTTAAAAAAAGTATCGAGTTCGATAGTAAGATAAAACGACATTTTTTAGAAACTTATCAATTGGCAAAAGCGGGTAAATTAGATAGCTGGCAAGAGCTTGCCGATAGTGCATTAGCATTAATTATCCTATTAGATCAATTTCCTCGAAATATGTTTCGCCACAGTCCTCAAGCTTTTGCTACCGATGCTCAGGCAGTAAGAGTGACTGAATTTGCCATCAGCAACAACTACCAACAGAGTTTATCGACAGATCGACAAGTATTTCTCTATATGCCTTTGATGCATAGCGAGAATAAAGCAAATCAAGCACAGTGCGTCGACCTGTTTGAGAAATTAGGCAAGGAAGATAATCTTAAATTTGCAATTAAACACAAAAAAATTATCGATCGCTTTGGTCGCTTTCCCCATCGCAATCAAATATTAGGAAGAGAATCTAGTATTGCCGAAAAAGAATTTTTAACTCAGCCTGGTTCTAGTTTTTAAGCAAAAAAAGAGTAAGCTTAATTACGTTGCTTACTCCCAATCGATTTAATTAATTATTGCCGATTAACTCTTGACTGTCTTTTTCTCTTCCTCTGCTGCCAGAAATTTCTCTAACTCTGTAATTGCATCCGCATCAACTTTGGTTTGCATCGGGCAGAATTTGGGACCACACATAGAACAAAACTCGGCGGTTTTGTAGATATCTGCGGGGAGAGTTTCATCATTGTATTCTCTGGCTCTTTCTGGGCCGAGAGATAACTCAAATTGTTTTTCCCAATCAAAATTATACCGAGCATTAGAAAGCTCATCATCTCTATCTCTGGCACCAGGACGATGACGGGCAATATCAGCAGCATGAGCGGCAATTTTGTAGGCAATTAAGCCATTACGCACATCCTCAGCATTGGGTAAACCCAGATGTTCTTTAGGCGTAACATAGCAAAGCATTGCTGTGCCATACCAGCCAGCCATTGCAGCACCGATCGCACTAGTGATATGGTCATAACCAGGAGCGATATCAGTTACCAATGGGCCTAAAACATAAAAAGGTGCTTCGCTACACTCTTCCATTTGTTTTTTGACGTTAAACTCAATTTGATCCATTGGTACGTGACCAGGACCTTCTACCATAACCTGTACATCATGTTCCCAAGCACGGCGAGTAAGTTGTCCTAGGGTTTTAAGTTCAGCTAATTGAGCTTCATCGCTGGCATCATGGGTACAGCCAGGACGTAAAGAATCACCCAAGCTGAAGGAAACATCATATCTTTTGAAGATTTCAATGATGTCGTCAAAATGAGTATATAGAGGGTTTTGTTTGTGGTGGTGCAGCATCCAGCGAGCTATTATTCCGCCACCGCGAGATACAATACCTGTCAGACGACTTTTAACTAAAGGCAGATGTTCGATTAGAATACCTGCATGAATAGTCATGTAGTCTACACCCTGCTGGGCATGCTTTTCGATGATATGAAGAAAATCATCGGCGCACAGTTTGTCCATATCGCCGTGGACGCTTTCTAGTGCTTGATAAATTGGCACTGTACCAATAGGAATTGGCGATGCATTGATTACAGCAGTGCGAATTTCGTCTAGATTTCCACCTCCAGTGGATAAGTCCATTAGAGTGTCTGCACCATACTTAACAGCCAGCTTTAGCTTGTCTACTTCTTCATTAATGTCAGAAGAATTAGGCGAAGCACCAATATTAGCATTAACTTTACAGCTAGATGCAATACCAATACACATTGGTTCTAAGTTAGGGTGATTGATGTTAGCAGGGATAATCATTCTACCCCTAGCTACTTCATCACGGATTAAATCTACAGGTAAACGTTCTCTAGTCGCAACATAGTGCATTTCTTCAGTAATAATACCTTTGCGCGCATAGTGCATCTGAGATACATTGCCCTGTCCTCTACGCTTGGCAACCCATTCGCTTCTCATATTTTCTTTCCTTAATAAACAGCTTCCCTCCGCTGGTGCTAACCAGTCTCAGGTTCTTAGGGTATATCTCAGCCTTAACTTTTAAAGCACCCCTAGCTACAAAGGGAATTCTAGCATTTTTCAAGCTATGTAAAACCAAGGTCAGAGGAAATAATTATTTCTTAATTGAAAGCATTATTTCTTAAATTTATTCATTGAAACTATTGGTTGCTGTTAAGTAATTTAAATTATTTGTCTGTTTTTTGGATTCCCCTTGAAGTTGAAGTCAAAAATATCCTATTTGGAACAAGAAAAAAGCTGTAATAACGGCAAATATGTAGTAAATAACAAAGTAATAAATAAACAGCCATAAGCCAGCTAAATTAAGACAAAAGCTTTTAAAGCTTCTACTGCGCCAAAAATAAATTGGTACGCCAATGATGCCAAATAAAATGATTGTGTACTTGATATATTTGGGAATGTGATAGTTACGTATTTTTGCATCATAAATAATCCAAAAATAAATAATTGAAATTGCTATTAAAGATATTAATAATCTGAAAATAGTAATTAATGAACCGTTATTATTCGTAAAGGTGTTTATAGAACCTGCCATTGCAGCAGCTATTCCCAACAAAAACAGATATCTATTACGCTTATTTTCTATCTTTTTTAAATCTAAATTATTGTTATTCATTTTTATAAATCAAGAGCTTTTAAAATCAGCTTTATTTACATAGGCTATCAATAATCAATAGATTTATTAAAACATTAAAAACTTTACTGCATAAACGTGAGACATTAAAGCTATACATATATACTTAACTGCAAAATAAACTAAAAAAAAGCGATGTGCCCCCGCGTCAAATCTCGACCCAAAACAATTAGCAAATCAAAATCGGCAAAGCTATGGATTCTGTTGGTGGGTGTCAATCAATATCAAGATCGACAAAGCTTACCTTCCTTACAATATTCTGCTTTAGATTGTCAGGGTTTAGTGGAAGCGCTCAAAGACGCTACTGCTAGCCTGAGTGAAAAAGAAGTCATTATCCATCATGATTTTGTTGCTCAACGTCCACAAATAGCAGACGTGCAGCAAAGTATCGATCGCATTATTAATTCTGCTAGATCTAACGATACAATTTAATTTTATTTTTCAGGACACGGTATTTTAGACAGGAAAACAGGACAAGTTGTTTTGTGTCTTGCAGATACCAACAAAGAACAGCTTTTAACTTCAGGTTTGCCCTTAAATAGTTTATTAAAGAAGTTGAGCAATTCTGCTGCTAGCC
>CAKZYI010000266.1 GCA_937884735.1 uncultured Pleurocapsa sp. | reverse complement strand
ATATTAAATAGGTAATTGTTAATAGTAATTTCTTGAAATTTACCGCTTTATTTAAAAATTGACCATATTGTAGCCTCGCATTCTAATAGTGACCAGTGGCAAATTAATTAAAAAGATGCTTTATGCTTTTCTCTACTTGATTTGAGCAATTATCTCTTCTGATTTCTCCGCTGTAGCGCGATCGCAATAATATCGCATTTTTGAGTTTATCGAACAGGCGATCGCTATTTATAGCGATAAATAATCACTAGGCTTTAACCATTTCTACGTCGCAATTACCGATTTCTGAGTCGCGAGTAATCAAAATCAGTTTTTGCTGTTGCGCTTGAATAATCAGCATTCTGTCAAAAGGATCTCGATGGTGCAAAGGTAAGGTTCTATACTGTTCGATTTGCGAGACAGTTAAATGAAGCATCTCAAAACCGCCTTCTTTGACAATTTTAAAAAATTCTTCTGGTATATCCAGACGACCTATATTCTGTTTAATACTAATTTCCCAAAGAGAAATTAAACTGACACATATAATATTATCCCGATCGAGTATTATTTCTTGAGCTTTTGGAGAAAGTTTATCTGGCTCAAAAACCGTCCAAAGTAAACTATGGGTATCAAGCAAATATTTCATTCTATTCAATTATTCCCAGAAATTTAGCGTCTTCCTCATCCCATTCGCTAAAACTATCTGGTATAGTAGCTTGACCTTTCATTAAGCCCAATCTTTTACTTTCGGTTACGGGTTTATAAGCTGATATCTTGACGGCTGGTTTACCCATTTTGGTGACAATTACCTCTTCTCCTTGTAATACGCTTTCTACCACCTGAGAAAATTTAGCTTTCGCATCGGTAACAGAGTATATTTTCATAGTGCAGCTAAAAATAAATGGTTTGACCTGGTTAGACTATAATTTTAACTAATTTGATCAAAAGATTGCATTAGCGATCGCACACCAAACATAGAGCCATAATCATAGTATCCTAATAATTCTATAGACTACTTTACTATGTTTAAATAACCCCCTTTTATGTTCTTGTGAAACCAGAGCCACTTAAGCATAATTGGACAGAGTATTGGTCTAGGCGAATCACTCAAGAACATCGCTTAGTACATAAAGTCACTGAAGATAAAATACTTGTGGCTCAGTGTAAGTTCCATTACTGACCTATATTCATTCAGCCTTCGTGATTGGCATATTTATAAATTTGGTCTTATTGGTGAGCGATCGCAATAATATTGTATTTCGAGTTTACAAAACAGGCGATCGCAGGATTGGCATTAGCAATTCTATTGACTCTATTTATTATTTCCTGTTTTTATCTACGTACTAACAATGGAATTCAGTATATATTTGATAATTAGGTAAAAAATACTCTAAATCAAAAGCCTGGTATCGTATACTGTATACTATATATTCAGGCTCATTCAAACATTTAGTTAATAGTCTTTAATGAGTTGAAACTCAAACTATGATTTCTATTCAAAGGAGTCAGTCTTTAAGACAGCAAGTATATCATGCTCTAAAGCAAATTATTCTCAGAGGAGATTTAGCTTCAGGAGAGCGAGTGGTAGAAACCAAATTAGCCGAGCAACTAGAGGTTAGTCGTACTCCTATTCGCGAAGCAATTGGCCAGTTAAAACGGGAACAACTAATAGTATCAAAAGCTAGTGGTGGTTTTATGGTAGCTACTCTTTCTGTTCAAGATGCAGCTCAACTTTATGATTGTCGTATTGCCTTAGAACAGCTTTCTGTAAGAAATGCTTGCGAACACATTACTCCTAAACAGCTAAAGCAGTTAGAAAAATACGTACTATTGGCAGAAAAATCAACAAAATCAGAATCTAATAGATCTGACAGCTCAAAACTGTTAGAAATAGATTACCAATTTCATCATTTAATTGCTGAAAGTTCTAATAATCGATGGTTACTATCCCTACTAGAACAGGTTTTTGACAAAATGGCATTGCTGAGGGTTCAGACGACAAGGCACAACCCCCAGGTATTAGAAATTCGCTTAGAACATAGGAAAGTGTATCAGGCAGTCGCCCAAAAAGATGTAGATTTGGCTCAATCGACTATCAAAGAACATCTAATTGCTAGCAAAGCCAGAGTGGTAAGGGAAATGGAAATCATTAACAATATTGAATAATAATCATGACATCAAAATCAGACATCAAACACGTTTTTATCTGTGGTTCTGCTTTAAAAGGACAGCCAGACCACGGTAATCTTCAATCGGCAAAATTTATCAAAACTACTAAAACCCTTCCCCAATATCATCTTCATGCAGCAGAATCCGGATGGCATCCTGCTATTTATGCAACTGAAACAAACGGTGTTAGTATCCCTGGCGAAATTTATGAAATGACAATAGATCAGTATGAATATCTCTTGAAAAACGAACCTCCTCATATGTATCCAGAAACTGTAAACTTAGAGGGAAATGAAACAGCGATCGCTATGCTATATCCTCAAGAGTTAGTAGAAAAATACAGCTGGGAAGATATTAGCGATCTAGGAGGTTGGGCAGCTTATAAAGCAATGGACAATGAATAATTGCATAAATAAATTTGCTTCAAATGTTTTAAATACATAGGATTAAAATTCATTTTCAGCGTTTAATAATCTAATTGCGTTTATTTTTTCACTTTTTTTGCTGTATCTCCGTCTGTCGCGTTTTTTTCTTGCCAGCCACAGGGTACATAGAGAGTCAAACATATAACTTTCTGCTCGCTTTGTTAGAGGTTAACTGTAAATACAAACTAGGGACTACAAAAAAGGCAATTAGAGTAGAAAAACAGTAAATTTGAATAAAAACTATTTAGTTTTATTTAACCTCAATTTGTTCTTCAATCCATCTAATCTCTTTCTTATTGCACTGGCGTTTATGATAGGCATAAATAGAAGAATTATTAGTTAGCTTGGAGTAATCAACAATTTTTTGTTGTAAAACGTCTCTTACCTTGATTACTTTTGTTTTTCCTTTGGATGTCATAAACGGTTCGGGAATTTGGCGAAAATAAACTAAATACCAAATATCATTCAATTTATAATATTGATGATATCGATTTATCCAGAAATAATCTTGGCGTTGTTTGGGTTTTGTTTTAGGCTGTGGTTTTGCTAGAGAAAGAATTCCTGTTTCAGGATGAACATATAGTTCGCCTCCTCTTCTCCAGTGTCCTAATGGATAATAACCAGCCATATTGTAGGGAACATCGTCAATAATTACTACTTCACGAGCAACAAATTGCCAGACATGAACTAAAATATGTTGTCCTGATAGAGTATTAAACTCTAGCAACTGTGCTAATTCTGTGTAAATATTGTCCCAAGGTTGTCCCACTTTAGAACGCAACCATTTATATAAAGGACTAAGATGATCGGAAAAGTATTTACTTCTAATACCTCTGACTGCTTCTTTATAACAGGGTTTTAAAGAACCTATTTCTGATTCTTGATAATCATATTTTTCCTGTTGTAATTGCTGTTTTATCTGTTTTCTAATACTTTTTTGACTGCTAATTCTCATGCCCATTCTTGGGCGTTCGATAACGATTTTATCTAATCGATGCTCGCTCATTATTGATGTTGGAGGAAATATTGTTGTATGGCAATCCGTAGGCTAAGGATAAGCTCAACCAATGGTTGCGAAATTTTTCATAGCTTTTAGCTACTAATTAAAACGAAATATCTCTAACCTAAAGCGACTCTCGTGATTGTCTAAATTAAGCTAGAGGAAATACTATTGTTTGGATACTAGACATTATTTTTTCTCCCTACTTCTGAGTGTGAATCCCACAAAACCAAAATTTGCCTTAAAAGAATTTTAGGATGTGTTGTATATGCAAGTATTACACAAATAATGCAGAAGCGTCAAATGGTTCTTAACGATAAAATATAAATTAAGAAAAGATTTTTAGATATTTTTATTAGATCTATGGTTACTGTTGCAGCAGTTGAAAAGAAAAAATTAGACAATCCACCATTAGACATTCACTACTTGGGCGATCGCGTTTTACGTCAGCCAGCCAAACGTATTGCTAAAGTTGATGATAAAATTCGCACTACCATCAGAGAAATGCTGCAAACTATGTATAGTGCAGATGGTATTGGTTTGGCAGCACCCCAAGTAGGCATCAACAAGCAGTTAATCGTGATTGATATTGCTTTAGATCAGCCAGACAAACCCCCTTTAGTTTAGATCAATCCCAAAATTACTAAATCAGGAAATAATTTTTGTAACTCCGAAGAAGGCTGTTTGAGTATCCCAGGGGTGTATTTGGAAGTAACTAGACCAGAAGAAATCGAGGTTTCTTATAAGAATGAGCAGGGCAAACCCTGTAAACTAAAAGCTAATGGTTTATTATCTCGCGCTATTCAACATGAAATGGATCACCTTAATGGTGTAATGTTCGTAGATCGAGTAGAAAACGGGATTGCTCTCAATGAAGAGTTAAAGAAAAGAGGTTTTGCTGCTAGTGCAGTTAAACCTCTTAAAAAATAAACCTATAAAAATCAAATTTTAGAGGAGAGTATAAAAATGGTATCGATGACCCCTAAAAGTGGCATCTGTTTATTATTATGCTGCATTACAGCGATCGCAGGAGTGGGTTCAGTTTTTGAGCTTTCCTCTGGCAATCCAGAATTGGGTAGCATGGTCACAGGTTTAATTCTTGCTGCTAGTATTCCTCTAACTGCTAATATGTTTTGGTTTGCCGTGCAAGATACCAAAGCTAATC
>CAKZYI010000265.1 GCA_937884735.1 uncultured Pleurocapsa sp. | reverse complement strand
TCTAACTATACAATTTTATTTTATTTTTCATGACACTGTATTTTATACAGTAATACAGGATAAGTTGTTTTGTTTATTTCAGATACCAACAAAGAACAGCTTTTAACTACAGGTTTGCCCTTAAATAGTTTATTAAAGAAGTTGAGCAATTCTGCTGCTAGCCAACAATTAGTATGGCTAGACGCTTGTCATAGTGGCGGAATGACATTGCGAGGGACATCTAAGATATCTTTACCAGATCCTAGTTCTCAACTATTAGAAGTATTACGTAATAAAGCAGCAGAAAGTAAGGGGTTTTATGCTTTGCTATCTTGCGACCAAACTCAACAGTCGTGGGAGTTTCCTGAATTGGGACACGGAGTTTTTACTTATTATTTGATGCGAGGCTTGCGGGGAGAAGCGGCGGACTCTCAAGGAATAATTGAAGCAGATGCTTTATATCAATATGTTTATCATCAAACCCTAAGATACATTGATAAGACTAACCAGCAAATACGACTGATCAATCAACAAAAAAGTAGTCGGGGAGAAAGAAGATTACAGTCAGAATTTCCCTTGCAAACTCCCAAACGTATCGTTGAAGGCTTTGGTAAAGTCGTGCTGGGCAAAAGATTGCCGAGACGTTCGGATATTAATCCTCGCCAGGCGTTAATAATTGATGGAGGATACAAGGCAAATCAGACTACTTTTGCCTTGAGTCAAGTGTTACAGAGTTCGGGAGGATTCGATCTTAGGTATTTTCCCCAAACTAACGAATCCTGGTCAGAAGTTAAAAGCGCGATCGCATCTTGCCTCAATTCAGATAAATTAGTCAATACTGCCCTCTTGTATCTAAGAGCAGAAATAGAAGTTACCCAGACAGGAGAATCTTGGTTAGTTTTTGCCGACGATACTCGCTTGTCTCGTTCCTGGCTGCGTCAAGTCCTACGCAATTCCCAAGCAGCACAACAAATCATTATCTTAGATTGCCCTGGAAAATATGAGGTAAAAGAATGGATTGAAGATTTGCAGCTAGAAGCAGAAAGAGGACAGTGTTTGATTGCTGCCAATGCGCCTCTAGATAATTCAGGACAGTTTGCCAAGGCTATTTTAAGTACTTTGCAAAGTGCGGACGGTCAAGCAGGATTGCCCGTTGCAGCCTGGATTACACAATTGCAAATCGCTTTAGCTGGAACAGGTGTCGCCCCTCAAGTTTGGCTGTCGGGGACTCAAGGAGTTATTGAAGTTCTTCCTCCTGAAAATGCCGTAACTAACAATCATCCATCCTTAGATCTAGGAATTTGTCCTTATATGGGATTAAAAGCCTTTAATGAAAATAGTGCAGAATATTTTTATGGTCGAGAAGCATTAGTTCAAAAACTATTGAATCAAGTCAACCATAAGCTTAGTGTGGCAGTAGTAGGTGCATCGGGAAGCGGCAAATCTTCGGTAGTCCAAGCTGGCTTAATGGCAAAACTCAGACAGGGCAAACAAATTCCTGGTAGTAGTCGCTGGTGGGTGGGTTGTTTTCGTCCTGGGAGTCAACCTATTAAGGCTCTAGCCAGCCTGTTGGCTGATGGTGGAAGTAAAGAATCTCAAGTACAGGAAAAGCTGCAAATTGAAGGACTACTCTATCAAGGAGTTGAAGGATTTGTGCGCTGGCTGCGGACTCGTAGCGAACCAATGGTATTGCTAGCAATCGATCAGTTTGAAGAATTATTCACCCTAGCAGTTGAAAACGAACGTCAACAGTTTATTGAGTTGATTTTAGGCGCGCTCAAACACGCAGGCGATCGCTTCAAGTTAGTTTGTACTATTAGAGCAGATTTTGTTGCTTCTTGTCTAGAAATACCTCAGCTAGCTCACATACTGCAACAAAATAGTATTTTGGTTCCTCCCTATCTGACAGAAGCCGACTATCGCACTGCTATTACTAAACCTGCCGAACAGGTAGGATTAAAAGTTGAACCAGGTTTAGTAGAAGTATTGTTGCAAGATTTAGATCGATCTGCAGGAGATTTGCCCCTACTCCAGTTTGCTCTGCAAAAGTTGTGGGAATTTCGAGACAACGGAAAATTAACTCTAAAAGCCTATCAAAAATTAGGGGGTATTAAAGGTGCTTTGGAAAGACAAGCACAGTCTGTATACGATAACCTAGACGCAGAATCTCAAGACTGTGTGAGATGGATTTTTCTCAACCTCACTCAATTAGGAGAGGGTACAGAAGACACTCGCCGTCGTATTACAAAATCAGATTTAGTTGTCGCCAAATATCCAGAAGCTTTGGTCGATAACATCCTCCGTATTCTTACTGATGCCAAACTGCTAGTAGTCAATCTTGATGATGGTAGTAATCTAGGTCAAAGCCGTAGTGCAGCTAGCTCTCCAGAAGATGATGAACTATTCTTAGAAGCAATGCGTCAAGAGGCGACAGTAGAAGTCGTCCACGAAATATTAATTCGTCATTGGTCAAGTTTGCGCTGGTGGTTGGAAGAAAATAGATCTAGGTTACGAGCTCAACGTCAGATTGAATCAGCAGCATTATTGTGGCAACAAAAGGACAAGCAGGATGACTTTCTTTTGCGGGGTGTGCGTTTAGCCGAAGCAGAAGAGATTTATATTAAATATACTGATGAGTTATCAGACACAGCCAAGGAATATGTAGCTACCTGTATTGACAGGAGGTTAGCAGAGCAAAGAGAAGCCAAACAACTCCTACGCAAGGCACAGTTAACCGCTACTGCATTAGGAATTTTGGGGCTAGCTGCTACTGCTTTTGGTATTGGTGCGTATCGCCAGAAACTAATTACTCAACTGGAAAATATTGATAGTTTAAATTCCGTTGCCGAAGCACAATTATTATCTAATCAACAGTTAGAATCTTTGACTACTAGTGTTAAAGCAGGAAAAGAATTTAAGCAAATAAATTCTTGGGAACAAAAGCTAGTTGGGGTTGATAATTGGCAAACAACCAAATATAAAACTACCGCCACTCTACAACAGTCGATTTATGGAACCCAAGAAATCAATCGGCTAGAAGGTCATGGACAACAAGTAAATGGCGTAGGAGTTAGTAATAATGGAGAAATAATTATTACAGCCAGTGATGACCAAACTCTGAAAGTCTGGAATAAAAAAGGCAATATTATCAAAACTTTTACTGGAAAAGAAGCCCAAGCAAATACTATTTCATGGAATCAAACCAAAATAAATCATCCTGTTTTAAATGCAGAAGACAGTCATATTAATAATAGTGATCGCCTAATAAATATTAAAAATGAAAATTTAGTTGAGGTAAGAAATAAATCTGATAATCGATTAATTAATACCTATCCTCACCAGTCAATAGTCAATAGTATTAGTACAAGTTTGGATGATAAGCTATTGGCTACTGCTACTTTTGATGGAAAGATAAATATCTGGAGTAAAGAAGGTATTTTACAACAAACCCTATCTGGTCATCAGGGAGAAGTTTTAGATGTTAAGTTTGTTCCCGACTTGAGTAAAGGAGATTCATATAAAATAATCTCTACGGGAGTTGATAAAACAGTTAGAATTTGGCAGGTATTCGATCGCTATTCAAATAAAGAAGAAGGGATTTATAGTATTGCCAGATCGTCTGCTTCTCCTAACTCTTTTGCTACGGCTGATTGGGATGGAAAAATTAGCTTTTGGCGTAGCAACAACTCTAATAATACGCAAAAACTAATTAATACTATTGTTGGACATGACGATGCTATTTCGCAGATTAAATATAGTCCCAACGGAAAAATAGTTGCTTCTGCAAGTTGGGATAAAACAATTAAGCTTTGGAATACTATTAACAACCAGCTAATTCATACATTAAGAGGACACGAAGATGGAATAAATAGTATTGCTTTTAGTTCCGATAATAAGATTTTAGTTTCTGCTAGTGAAGATAAAACTATTAAAATTTGGAATGTAGAAAATAAACCAGAACTAGTCAAAACTTTAACAGGACATACTGATAGTATTAAAGCTATTACTATTAGTTTCGATGGTCAATTAATTGCCTCTGCTGGTTATGATAAAACTATTAAAATATGGTCAAATGCAGGAGAATTATTACAGACAATAAATGCACATAATTTAGCTATTACTTCTCTTTCATTTACCCCCGATAGCAAAATATTGGCTTCTGGAAGTTGGGACAATAGTATTAAACTTTGGTCAATTCAAGATGCAGGAAGAGATAGCAATTTATTACATACCCTAACAGGTCATCAAGATGGCGTAACTACGATTAGCTTTAATTCCGATGGTACATTACTTATTTCTGGAAGCGGCGATCGCAATATTAGACTCTGGGACACAAAAACTGGAGAATTAATTAAAATTCTGCGGGGACATACTAGTCAAATAAATAGTTTGACATTTGGTAGCGACAACAAATCTATTATCAGTGCGGAAGAACAACAGGGTTTATTCTGGTGGAATTTGGATGTAGATAATCTTTTAATTCAAGGATGCGATCGCCTTGCTGATTATTTAGCTACAAATCCTAATATAAAAGAAAGCGATCGAAAGCTTTGCAAATAGAAATTAATTTAGCTAAAAACCACTGTTTTATTATCATAAACAAGTACTCTATGCTGTAAATGTAATCTAACAGCACGGGATAAGACCAAACGTTCTAAATCTTTTCCTTTACGGATCAAATCTGCGATCGTATCATGATGATTTACACGAGCAACTTCCTGCTCAATAATAGGTCCTTCATCCAAATCTTCCGTCACATAATGTGCTGTTGCACCGATAATTTTTACTCCTCTATTGTGGGCGCGATGATAGGGTTTTGCACCAGGAAAAGCGGGCAAAAAAGAATGATGAATATTAATTACATTTGGAAACTGTTCTACTAATTTGGGACTCAGAATCTGCATGTATTTAGCTAGCACAACCAGGTCTATTTTGTATTTATGTAACAATTCTAGTTGTTTTGCCTCTTGTTCTAGCTTGTTATTTTTAGTAATAGGTATATGATGAAAATCAATACCAAACTGTTCGGCGATCGCCTTTAAATTGACATGATTGCTAATTATTAATGAAATGTTCCCTGGTAACTCTTTAGTTTGGTTCCGCCAAAGAAGATCTAGTAAGCAATGATCCTGTTTTGTGACCCAAAGAGCAATTTTGGGCAAAGTGTCAGAAAAGTGCAGTAGCCAAGTCGCATCAAGGGATTTGGCGATTGCGCTAAATGCAGTAGCGATCGCATTACGGGGTAAATTGAATCCATCA
>CAKZYI010000264.1 GCA_937884735.1 uncultured Pleurocapsa sp. | reverse complement strand
CTAAAAGGCTTTTGGTGCGAACCCGCAAACTCGATTTACCCATCTGACGACAGTTAAAAACGTAGCAAAATTCACCATTTAATAAAGCTTGATACAGTTCTTTATCTGCTTTTCTCTTTACATAAGTAGCATCCTTAACATTGAGGCTTCCTCCAACTTGATATTTAGTCATCGATTGCTACTAATTGCTAATTACTTTGTTCAGTGTTCTAGCTGCTGTTGGTTTCTAAATTATCAGCTAAAGCAATCCTAAATCATTTATACAAATTCTGAAGTTATATTATTACTCCCAGCCTGACGAACTTAAGTAGCAATAATTAGACAAATGGAACAAGAAAAAGCCTATTGGCTAGCATGGTCGCAAATTTCAGGAATTGGCGCAATTTCCCTCAAAAAAATTTATCAGCACTTTGGTTCCCTAGAAGCAGCTTGGCAAGCTAAAGCGATCGCTTTTTCTAAAGTTGAAGGCTTGAATAGCAAAGCATTAACCACTATTCAAACCAGGAGATTGCAAGTAGATGTCGAAACACTAATCAGTCAACACTACCAACACAATCCTTTTTTCTGGACACCTTCAGATGCTGAATATCCTCGTCTACTTCTAGAAACACCAAGCCCCCCACCACTACTTTATTATTTAGGACAGGTTGAACCCACTGAAAATGCAGGTATTACACCCATGATTGGCATAGTGGGTACTCGCAATCCAACAGAATACGGTAAACGGTGGACGAAAAAGATTACTCAAGCTTTAGTACACCATGGTTTTGGTATTGTATCGGGTATGGCAGCAGGGATTGACACAGTAGCCCATCATAGTTGCCTAGAGGCTAAGGGTAGAACTATTGCTGTCTTGGGTACGGGGGTTGACACCGTTTATCCCTATAGCAATTCATCTCTCCATCAGCGATTGCAAAAAGAAGGCTTGATTGTCAGCGAGTATTCTGCTGGTACTCAACCAGATCGGGGACATTTTCCTGCTCGCAATCGAATTATTGCAGGGTTATGTCGTGCGGTAATAATTATCGAAGCACCCAAACGCTCTGGAGCTTTGATTACGGCTCGGTTTGCCAACGATTTTTGTCGTGATGTATATGTGTTGCCAGGTTCTTTAGACACTTCTCAATCATTAGGCTGTTTGGCTTTGCTAAATTCTGGCGCGCACGTAATATTAGGGATTGAGCATCTTCTAGAAATGTTGGGCACCATGCCTTGTTTGGATATTATTGCTTCTCCTCCTAAAAAAATACCCAACCTAGAGCCAAATTTGAAAGAGATTTATGAATTAATTAATCAAGAGTCCACGGCGTTAGATACAATTGTCGAGCAAACTGGCAAAAGCACAGGAGAAATTCTAGCTGCCTTATCTCAACTAGAGCTAATGGATTTGATTTTTCAATTACCTGGAATGCGATATCAAATTAAAGATTGACAATCAACAACCAAATTTTCTGGTTAACTTCGTTATTTAGTAGTTGTTTTAGGGAATGTTATGACAGTGGCTCTATATCCTCTATCGTTACCAACATGTTTACATTAGATATTATTTGGCGGCAGTTTTGTTTAAACCGTTGTAACAAGACTAATATTAATCATTATTTATCTTCTAAATTTTTCTTATATCTGGCTTTTTGGATCGTCTTTCTAGGATTGCAGCAACCATCTAATGCAGAAAAAACTAATTTAAGCCAAACTATCGAGCATCAAGGAGATATCTTTAATGTTTCCAACTTGTCAAGAATATCATTGCCACCATTAGAACCAAAATCGGCAATCATCTCTAACAGTTCTTATCTACTATCCCAATCTCAGAAAAATATAGAATCAGCTAATGAGGAAAAAAACTTGGTTGTCGCTCAAGATATTAATTCTGATGATGTTCCAGAACAAATTATTGTCAAAGAGTTTGACGTAGTTGGTAGCAGTGTATTTAGCGAACAAGAATTAGCCGCCGCAGTTAAACCCTATCGTAATCGTCCTTTGACTTTGCCAGAGCTGTTTCAAGCCCGAAGCATTATCACCAAATTATATACAGACAAAGGGTATGTTAATTCGGGTGCTTATATTCCTCCTCAAGAATTGGACGACGGGAAAGTTAAAATTGCTGTTTTAGAAGGTAAATTAGAGGGGATTAATGTTTCTGGTACAGATAGGCTGACTCCTAGATATATTTCCTCTAGGATTGAAGCCGCGGCGGGCAAACCTGTAAATGTAGAATCTTTGCTAGCGGCGTTACAACTGCTGCGTTTAGATCCTCTAATCAATAACGTTTCTGCGGAATTATCAGCAGGAATTCAACCAGGAACAAGCTTACTAGATATTCAAGTTGAAGAAGCAGATGTATTCGATCTGTCTACTAGCTTCAATAATAAAAAATCCCCTAGTGTTGGTTCAAACCAAAGATCGGCTAGCTTTAATCATGGTAACTTATTGGGTCTTGGCGATCGCTTTAATTTTACCTTTAGCAATACTAAAGGCAGCAACAGTTTTGACTTAGCCTACAGTCTTCCCATCAACTCTAAAAATGGTACGATCACCGCTGCTTATGGCAGTAATTCTAATGATGTGGTTGAAGAACCTTTTGTTTCGGCAATAGATCTAGAATCCCAATCGCGCTATTTTGAGCTAAATTTGCGCCAGCCTGTTGTGCTTAAACCCAATCGAGAATTAGCTATGGGATTGAGCTTTTCTCGCAGCCAAAGCGAAACTTTTCTAGACAACAATGGTTTTCCTTTATCCCGTGGTGCAGATGAAGAAGGAGAAACTAAAATTAGTGCGCTGCGATTTTTCCAAGAATATGTCAATCGAGACGATAAAAAAGTCTTAGCTTTCCGTTCCCAATTTAGTGTTGGAATCGATGCTTTTGATGCTAGCAGTAATGATGATGGTGTGCCTGATAGTACTTTCTTTGCTTGGCGGGGACAAAGCCAGTGGGTAAGGCGTTTGGATGAAGACTTTTTGTTTTTATTACGGGGCGATGTTCAAGTTGCAGGAGGAGCATTGGTACCCTTAGAGCAATTTAGGGTAGGTGGTGTAAATAGTGCTAGGGGCTATCGTCAGGATTTGAGTTTAGGAGACAGCGGTATTTTTGGCTCTGCTGAATTGAGAGTACCTATTTTAAGATTCAAGCAAGTTGATGGTTTGGTTCAAATTGCCCCTTTCTTTGACATCGGTACGCTTTGGAATACGGATGATGTTGAAATTGCCAATGCAACTTTGCCTTCTTTGGGATTGGGTTTGAATTTTGCTATGGGAGATCGATTCAATGCCCGTTTAGACTATGGTATCCCTTTGGTAGATATTGAAACTGAAGGAGACTCCCTACAGGAAGATGGATTTCATTTTTCTGTAGACTATAGTTTCTTTTAATTTATTGGGGCGAATAACCTTCGCCCCTGGGTTATATATATGTAACTTAGGGGCTATATCATCTTCCAACCAGAAACAACATTATTGAAAACAATAATTAGCCGTAAGATTGTAGTCATTTGCTGGTTTTATTTCAATTATTTCGTTAGCAGCATTAGCAGTTTCGACACAGACAAATTTTTGATAGTCTAAATCACCCAAATCAGCCATATTTGCCGAAATTTCTGACCCAGGATTCCAAACAATTGCTGTATTACTATTGGCGGCAGTTATTTTTATTTTTCTACCCAAAGCCATATCATCGATAATTAGCTGAGACGGTACATCCAAATAAATGCGATCGCATTCTGAATTGAAGGTAACTTCTCCTGTTTGGGTTTTGTTTTTACCACCGTCAACTTTATCTAAATAAGAAGTATCTTCTAAGTTTAATACCTTCACTTGAGAGATATCGCCGATTTTAAAATAGGTGTGTAAAGCTTGGGTAATCTCGAAGGGCTTGTCTCCTGTATTTTTAGTAATCAACTCAATGGTTAATGAGCTGCCTACCGTAATAGCGATCGACATATCAAAAGCAAAATCCCATATTTTTCTAGTTTCAGGGGTATCTACTAGCCCCATGACTACCACAGTTGAAGCATCTTGAGAGCTTTCTATGTCGCGCATGTTCCACAGGCGGTTTCGCACAAAACCATGACTAGCCCGTCCTTTATCTTCAGGATCGGGGCCAAACCAGGGCCAACATACAGGTACTCCGCCTTTAGTCGCTTTACCTTGAGTGTAGTAAGCTTTGCTACTCAAAAACATCATATCCTGAGTTTGATTTACGGGCTGAAAGGATAATACCTGCCCTCCATAAAGAGAAATGCTTGCTTTGGCATATTCATTTTGAATTTCTACGACAGGAAAACCACCTTTCCCTTCAACAAACTTTACCTTATTGGCAATGCCGTAATCTGTGTTTAATTGCTTAAGATTCATTAGTTTTTCGATATTTTATGTCTTTGTTAGGATGTCAATAAATTCATTAATCCTTCAAACATAGCCAAACCATCAGTACCACCAATGCCCTTGTCAGCAGCCCTTTCTGGATGGGGCATCATGCCTAAAACATTTCCTTGTTGGTTAACAATACCTGCGATGCTGTTGATCGAACCATTGGGATTATTATCTGCGTTGATTTTCCCCATAGCACTACTGTAGCGAAATAAGACTTGATTGTTATCTTCTACTGCTTTGAGGGTATCTTCATCGGCATAGTAACACCCTTCACCATGAGCAATCGGCAAGGTAATTACCTCTTGGGCTTGATAATCTGTTGTCCAAATCAAATCGTTGCGTTCGACTTTGACAGGGACGCGATCGCAAATAAAATGTAAGCCACGGTTGCTAATCAAAGCCCCAGGTAATAAACCTACCTCTGTAAGTACATGAACGCCGTTGCAAATACCCAAAACATACTTACCCTGTTTGACATGTTCGATGATACTATTCATTACAGGAGAAAATTGCGCGATCGCTCCACAACGCAAGTAATCACCGTAACTAAATCCTCCAGGAACAACTACCACATCCAAGTCAGAAATATCTGTCTCCTGATGCCATACCATCCGAGTAGGTGCGTCCAATATTCCTTGAGTAATAGTAGAAATATCGCGATCGCAGTTTGAACCAGGAAAAACAATTACCCCAAATTTCATTCTTTCTATCCCAATAGATAATATTTAAGCAGCGGCTAATTCAGCTAGTTCAAAGCAATAATTTTCAATTACTGTATTTGCCAACAGGCGATCGCACATTTCATCTAAATGCTGTTTTGCCTCATCCTCGTTATTTGCTGTTAGCTTTAATTCTATATATTTACCAATTCTGACAGATTCTACTTCTGTATACCCCATCTGCTTGAGTCCAGATTCTACTGCTGTCCCTGCGGGATCGAGTACGGAAGAACGAAGAGTAACATAGATACGAGCATGATATTTGGTAGCCATATAATTACTGAGCCATGATTGAGCAACTAGCAAAATAATTTTAGCAGCCAACAGTCAACAGCAAATAGCTTTTAGAAGATAAGATAGATATTAGTTCGATATTAGTCGATAAAAACATATGAAAGCCCAACGCACCCGTTCTCAAGAGCGAATTTTGACAGTACTTCAAAGTTTGAACCGTTCCATTTCGGCTCAAAATCTTTATATTGAACTGCGAAATCGCCAACAGGATATGGGTTTAGCTACGGTATATCGTTCTTTAGAAGCGTTGAAAATTCAGGGAGAAGTGCAGGTACGTACTTTAGCCAATGGAGAGTCTGAGTATAGTTCCGTAAAAAGCGATCATCACCATCTTACCTGCCTCAACTGTGGTGTTTCTTTACCTATTGATGAATGTCCCGTTCACGATTTAGAAAAGCAGCTAGAAAAATCTCACGCTTTTAAAGTTTATTATCACACCTTAGAATTCTTCGGCTTGTGCCAAAAATGCAGCTAGGCAATTGCTCGTTACT
>CAKZYI010000263.1 GCA_937884735.1 uncultured Pleurocapsa sp. | reverse complement strand
AACTTTTGGTTACTACTTTTTGTCTCGCCCTTCTTCTTTTGGTATTGCCAATCCTCCTATAAGTTATCGTCCTACCGATCCTTATTTGCGCGCCTTAATAATTGGATTATTAAATTCTTTGCGCATATTGTTTTTCTGAATTATATTTGCCAGCATTATCGGTATTACTGTCGGTATTGGAAGACTGTCTGACAACTGGCTAGTCAAAAAACTAGCAGGATTCTATGTAGAAGTTTTACGCAATACGCCTCTTTTGCTGCAGTTGTTTTTTTGGTATTTTGCCGTATTTCTGCGATTGCCAAAAATAGATAGTCCTTTAATTGTGGGTAATATTTTTCTCTTAACAAATCGAGGGTTAGATATTCCTTGGTATGAACTCAATATACGTACTGGATTAGGGGTATTAGCAATTATTGGCTGTGTTTTATTGGGGATATTGAGCTGGAATAAGCGAATTCAAGCTATTGAGGAAGGACAAAATACTCAACAGTGGTTTTGGATATTAATAGGTAGTGCGATTGCAACTATAGGTATTTTTTGCTTTGGTATTGATTGGAGCTTTCCCCAATTAGAAAATCGAGTGATTCAGGGCGGATTAAATCTATCTCCTGAATTTGCCACTCTCTTAATCGGCTTAAGCGTATATACCGCAGCATTTATCGCCGAAGTAGTGCGAGCGGGTATTCAATCTGTTAGTAAAGGACAATGGGAAGCATCAAGAGCATTAGGCTTTAAGCCATCTTTGATGATGCAGCTAATCATTTTCCCCCAGGCACTGCGGGTAATGATTCCTCCATTAACTAGTGAATTCTTGAATCTGGCGAAAAATTCTAGTTTAGCGATCGCCATAGGCTATAGTGATATTTACGCGATTGGTAATACTATATCCAATCAAACAGGTAAGTCCGTAGAGATTTTATTAATCATCATGACTGTATACCTGACCATAAACCTGATTATTTCTTCAATTATGAATCGCTTTAACCGACTGGTTCAAAATAACTTCAACTAAGAAATTAAGAAATTAAGAAATATAGTAATAATTATTCAACTGGTTTGATTTGCATGACGATTGAGGTCATATCATCGCCACATTTGTTGTTAACACCGCTAAATTGCTTCACCTGATAGAAAACATGGTCTAATATCTCTTCAGGAGTTTCTAGATGCTGACAAGCCCATTTAAAACAAAGACATAAATTGTCTTCATCAAAGCGATCGCCTTCTTCATTAGCTGCATCAGTAAATCCATCTGTATAGTAAATCACTGTGTCCCCAGGAGAAAGCTGTACTGTCGCATCCTCATATTCCGACTCCATATCTAAACCAATCAACATTCCCCAACTATCTAGCTTTTCTAGGGTATTGGTTGCTTTACGCCAGAGCAATGGAGGATTGTGAGCCGCATTCGTAAAAGAAAGAGTTTGATTTTGAGGGTTATATTCCGAGTAAAACATACTCACAAAGCGATGGGAATTCTCTAGATCTGCATACATTACTCGATTGAGATGACGCATGATTTGAGCGGGAGAATGACGATTTAGTACTTCTGCTCGCAACATTCCTCTGGTCATGGTCATAATAAGTCCGGCGGGGACTCCTTTACCCATTACATCGCCGATCACTATACTCCAAGGAACATCTGAAGCTAATTCTTGCTGACCATTTTCTAAACGGTCGTAGTTAGTGGGAATAAAGTCATAATAATCTCCTCCGACACGGTTAGCCGTCTCACTCTTAGCTGCGATCGCTAATCCCTGGATTTGAGGACATTTAGTGGGTAAAAGACGAAGCTGAATCTCAGAAGCGATTTCCAATTCGCGGTCTTGTCTTTCTTTAGAACGTAATTCGACAGTTAATTCATGATTGGCGATCGCAACTGCTGTTTGATCGGCAACTAATTGAGTTAATTTTCTTCTGGTTGGTGTCCAAACATAATCTGGTTCGGTACTAAATACATAAAGACGACCTTGATCGACATTCTTTACCAAAATTGGCGTACCGAAAAATTGAATCTCAGGCTGCAATTCTTGGTTAATTTGTTCGTCAATAATTTCTGACAAACGAGAAAGTGTATTGATATTTTGATCTTGATTTATTGCGGACTGATTAATTTGATAGTTAACTCTTTCAAAAACTTGTTTTACTTCCAAACTAATCTTATTGTCTTGGCAATGAATTTGCTCTAAATGTATCTTATTTCCTTTGTATAAAATTAAAACACCACCAATAGAATCAGTAACTCTTGCTGCCATTAGGGGAGTTAATTCCAAAAACTGATTTAAGTTACTAAAACTTCGCAGTGCAAATCCTAGGGAGCTTAACAAATCTTGAATCTTATTTTGCTCTCTTTGCAAATTAGCCACTAATTCTTTTAGTGCCACAATAGGATCTGTCTCTCCATTAGAAGATTGACTCACGCTATTACTTTCTTGAGAGGGATGGCTATGAGAAGGTACGACAGTCATTGCCTCTACAAATTTAGACATTTTTTTAGTTCATCAGTCGAAAATAGGTTTGGAATACAGTAATACTAAAACATCCGATTGAAGAATACGAAAATAGCTTTTGTACC
>CAKZYI010000262.1 GCA_937884735.1 uncultured Pleurocapsa sp. | reverse complement strand
AATTGTCGAATTATTTCCTATTGGTCGCCGACGCTTTTCTTTTGAATTGATTCCTTTAATAGAAAAAGCTAAATCTATGGGAACAAAAATTGTTTCTAGCGTTAGAGATATTGTCGTTACCAAACAAAACCAACAGAGACACGAAAAAAAAGTCTGTCGTTTAATCAATAAGTATTTCGACCTGTTATTAATTCACGGCGATCCTAACTTTGTTAAACTTGATCTCAGTTTTTCTCGCCTGGCTGACTTTAATTGCCCAGTTCGCTATACGGGTTATGTGATGCAACCAATACCCAAACCTCAACCTTTAGTTAAAGAGCCTTTAATTTTGGTCAGTGTTGGTGGAGGAAGATTCGGACACGATTTATTAAAATGCGTCGCTCGTACTGCACCAATTTTAGAAGATAAAATACTCCACCATATTCAGATATTTACAGGTGCCTTTTGTCCTGATGAAGTGTTAGCCAAGCTTCAGGACATAACTAAAGATCTAGACAATATAACTTGCGATCGCTATACAACCAATCTGCTTAATTATATGCAGCAAGCAGACTTGTCTATTAGCATGGCTGGCTACAACACTACGATGAATATTTTAAGTACTGGTGTTAAGGCAATGATGATGGCATTTCAGGGCAATAACGACAAAGAACAAGAAACCCGTTTGAAGAAATTGGATAGCTTGGATCGAGTAAAAATGATTCAACCTCATGATTTACAGCCAGAAATATTGGCTCAAAATATCGTTGAGTATTTACAGCATCAGCCCGCAAAATTAGAAGTCGATCTTCTAGGAGCAACTAGTACTGCATACTATTTGAGAAAGCTGGTAGAACCATCTTTACTTGCTGTCTAGTTAATATTTAATGCTCAATTTTTTTAGTCCGCACTCGCAATCAATAATTAAACTTTTTCTAGTCACTTCCCCTCTGTGGCTAACAATATTCACTCTAGATTCGGCGATCGCTCAATCTAACTCTACCGCAGATTTAGGAAAAGTAGTTCCTGTAAATCAGTTATCAAAAATATCCCCTACAGATTGGCGATCGCAAAGATTAAACCAGATTGCCCAACGTACTATGTGTTTGAATACAGACTTTCGACAAAGCGATGCCTACATGCGGGCAAGCCCTTTGTTGCTCAGTAAACTCAACGGGGGAAACCCCCACAACGTTTCCTCGCGCTTCGGCTATGCTTCCGCAAATCGCGCTATCACCCGTGCTGAATTTGCTGTCGGGCTGAAGAAATGTTTCGATAAGCTCAATGTCGATAATTTGACCCTAGAAGATTTCTATTTTATCGTCCGTATGGAACGAGATTTTGCTTCAGAATTAGCAGCTTTGGGGCAACGTCTAGATAATCTGGAAGCTCGTACAGATGCATTAGAAGAGCAAAGTTTCTCGACCACAACCACCCTAAATGGAGAAGTTTTATTTCAGCTAGGGGATAGCTTCAGTTCGGAGGATGATTCCCAGCTATTTACTGGTTATCGAGCCAGGCTAAATTTTGACACTAGTTTTTATGGAGAGGATCGGCTACGAGTGCGTTTACAGGCTCAAAACACGGGAGAACTCGAAGAAGTCGAAGATACCTTTATGGTGCGTCTGGGGGTAGATGGCGAAAGCGAGAACGAAGTAGAGCCAGAGTTGTCTTATAATTTTGTCATTGGGGAGCAAATCCAGGGAGTAGTAGGTGTTAACAGTGTTGGTGCAGATGATGTGGCAGAAGTATTAAACCCCCTTTCTAGTAGCGGACAGGGAGCAGTTTCTCGGTTTGCTCGGAGAAATCCCGCTACCCTTAGAGGTGCAGGAGGTACGGGGGCAGGAATTCAATACGAATTGAATGATTTACTCCAGATAAACTTGGGTTATTTTGCTGATGGTGATGATGCTGCCGACCCCAGGGACTCGGCAGGATTATTCGGTGCTTCTTATAGCGGAGTATTGCAACTACAGACAGAACCCTTAGACGATTTAGAAGTAGCTTTGACCTATACCCGCAGCTACTACCGAGAAGACGAAGCCAGATTAATGGGTGCAACGGGAAGCGAAAACGCCAACGAACCTTTTGATGAAGATCCTACTTCTAGTAATAACTTTGGTTTTCAGGCAAATTGGGAGGTAAGCGATCGCCTAGAATTCGGTGGCTGGTTCGGTTATACTGTCGCCAATAGTGAAATAGATGATGAGTCAGCAACTATAATGAACATTGCTTTTACTTTAGCTCTACCCGATTTAGGTAAAGAAGGCAGCGAGGGAGGAATCATTGTTGGTATTCCGCCAATTGTCACGAACCATGACGACTCAAAAATAGAAGATGAGCGTACTTCACTACATTTGGAAACTTTTTATCGCTATCAAATTAACGATAATATTGCCATCACCCCTGGAATCTTTTGGATTACCCAACCAGACCACAGCGATCGCGATTCAATCTGGGTAGGAACTATTAGAACTCGCTTTAAATTCTAATCCGTTCCTCAATATTCATAGATTTGTTCGTGAAAATCTTCTCACAAAAGCTTCATATAGGGTTAAGCGGCGATCAATATTCTAATCGACATAGAACGTTGTCAGTCAGTCCCTCAGAGGAAGTTACCGCCTTGAGCAGCACAAAAATATGAGAGAATCAGCCTTCAGCAAGCGACAAAAACCCCAAAACATCTCTCACGCATTGCCTGGAAACAGGCGAATTGTGCGGGAGTTTGCCCCAGAAAATCGCCA
>CAKZYI010000261.1 GCA_937884735.1 uncultured Pleurocapsa sp. | reverse complement strand
TAACTAACAAAGGCATCAAAACAATTACTTTGAAATCCATGAAAAAATTTACAGCTGGCTTTGACTATGCCCAACATCGATGGTTTAGAATTCTGTCTAAAAATACGCCAAATACCTAAATTCAAAAATTTACCCATAGTAATGGTAACTGCAAGAGATGGCTTGGTAAATAGAGCAAAAGGTCATCTTGCTGGAACAAATAAATATCTAACCAAACCTTTTAAGCCAGAGGAGTTGAGGGAAGTCGTTCATCAATATATTGATTGAAAAAAATCATTAAAGAAAATTTCTTCTAGAGTCGTTCCTATTGCCATTTTTGTTTACAGGTAATATGGTTTGGTTTATTGTTCATCTCTTCTGAACCAATGAATAGAACTATCTCAACTAAACAGTTTGGCTTATGGCTACTAGCGACGTTAATTTTGGGCTTTCTTTCAGGCTGTAATCCTGGTAAAAGTGATAATTCCGATCGCCTGGAATTTTGGACAATGCAGCTAAAGCCTAATTTTACGAGCTATTTTGCCGATCTCAATGCCAATTTTGAAACTAAAAATGAAGCAGTGGAGTTACGCTGGGTAGATGTTCCTTGGTCGGCAATGGAAAACAAGATTTTGACTTCTATTTCTGCTTAAACTGCACCTTATGTAGTCAATCTCAATCCCAATTTTGCTTCTCAGATGGCTACTCGTAATGCTTGGTTAAATCTAGATGAAGTTGTTACCCCAGAAGTTAAAGCAACTTATTTACCCAAAATTTGGGATGCTAGCACAATCGAAGTTTGTCAAGAAAATCAATGTCGCGATCGCACTTTTGGACTTCCTTGGTATTTGACCACCACCATCACTATTTATAACAAAAATCTTTTAAATACAGCAGGTATCGAGCAGCCACCCCAAACCTATCAGGAATTAGCCACAGCAGCCAAAGCTATCAAGGAAAAGACTGGTAAATACGCTTTTTTTATTAGTTTTGTACCCAACGATTCGGGTGATGTTTTAGAATCTCTAGTAAAAATGGGGGTAAATTTAGTAGATGAATCGGGTGAAGCCGCTTTTAATACTCCTGAAGGTAAAGCAGCATTTCAATATTGGGTAGATTTGTATCAGCAAAAATTATTACCACCAGAAGCCTTAACTCAAGGGCATCGCTACGGTATCGAACTATATCAAATGGGAGAACTAGCCCTACTATCTTCTGGCGCAGAATTTATCGATAGCATCAATAACAATGCACCAACTGTTGCAAATGTTTCTGGTATTGCACCGCAAATTAGTGGCAAAACAGGTAAGAAAAGCGTGGCAGTAATGAATCTAGTCATTCCACGGGATACGGACAAATCAGAGCAAGCTCTTGATTATGCTTTGTATGTAACTAATACCCAAAACCAACTAGCTTTTGCTCAAGCATCAAGTGTTCTTCCTTCCACTGTAGAAGCAGTAGAGCAGTATATTAGTAACATTGAAAAACAAGAGCATACTATTCTTAAAGAACAGGCAAAAATAGTTAGCGCAGCACAGTTAAAAGATGCACAAGTCTTAGTTCCCGTTCAAAAAGATTTGCCAATTTTGCAAAAGGCAATTTATGAAAACTTACAGGCTGCAATGCTCAAAGAAAAAACCGTAGAGCAAGCTATTCAAGACGCTGCTAAAGAATGGAACAGTCGCAACTAAAAACAATTTGTTCATTCTGTAATCAAACTTTATTGCAAAGGTTGCTTAAAAAACTTATTATTGTCAATAAGCAATAAATAATTGATAAAACATTGATATGGCTCATTATACGGCATCCTCCCTAAAAGCCGAACTCAACTCTCGAGGTTGGCGTATGACTCCTCAAAGAGAGAAAATTTTGCATGTATTTCAAAATTTGCCCAAAGGCGATCATTTAAGTGCTGAAGAACTACACGAACTAGTAGAAAAAAGAGGCGAATCGATTAGTTTGTCTACTATCTATCGTAGTGTCAAATTGATGGCGCGTATGGGTATTTTACGCGAGTTAGAGTTAGCAGAAGGACATAAACATTATGAGTTGAATCAACCCTATCCCCATCATCACCATCACGTAGTTTGTATCCAATGCAACAATACAATTGAATTTAGAGATGATACTATCCTGAAGCACAGTTTAAAACAGTGCAAAAAAGAAGGGTTTCAACTAATAGATTGTCAGTTAACAGTAATGACAATTTGCCCCGAAGCCATTCGTATGGGTTGGCCTTCTGCTCTTCCTAGTGACTGGTGCTGTACGCGAGTTATCTCCGAACAAGAATCTAAAAGTAAAGCCAAAGAATAAACCCCATGATTTAGGAAGAAACCACATTGTTTGATGTTATCTTATCTGATGTGAGAAAAGATAAAGCATGGCATAAGGTTTAGTTTTCTAACGCTTCTAAATGGAAGCCCAAGGCTTTTTTCTTCATCATTTGGAAAATATTAAAAAACCCATTTGCCCTTGAAGGAGTCAGGCTTACTTTTAAGCCCGTGTCTTCAATAAAATCTGGTTCTACTCGAACAATTTCTTCTGGAGGCAAATCATTTAAGCCTTCGATGAGAAAAGCAACTAAGCCTTTTACCAGTTGTGCATCGGAATCACCCTGATAACATACCTTGCCATCTTCTAAAGTAGCAGTAATGTATACTTTAGACACGCAGCCTTTGACTTTGTTAGCTTCAACTTTAGCCTCTTGAGCCATTTCAGGGAGATTTTTGGCATACCAAAGCAACTGCTCGTATTTTTGCTTGGGGTTGTCACGACGTTGAAAGCGATCGACAATCTTTGCCAGTTTGGGAGGTAAAGGAGTTGAGTCTGATGACATATAAATACTAAATACAAATATATTAAACGCTTAGAGCGATCGCACAGTGCAGAAGAAATAACTTCTCTACTGCATACTTTTACTACTTTAGCAAACCTCGGTCTTTTCCATTCATTTTGCTGAATCTGTCCCTCATTCAGATAAACTTTATTTTGAGAGGCACAGCCAGTCACGAGGTTTTAAGAAGTGAAAAGAGTATTAGGTATCATTCTCGGAGGCGGAGCAGGTACTCGTTTGTATCCCCTAACAAAATTAAGGGCAAAACCAGCAGTACCTCTAGCCAGTAAATATCGTTTAATAGACATTCCCGTCAGCAATTGTATAAATTCAGAGATTCTCAAAATTTATGTTCTGACTCAATTTAATTCAGCTTCTCTGAATCGTCATCTATATCGCAGTTATAATTTTTCTGGATTTAGAGAAGGATTTGTAGAAGTATTATCGGCACAGCAAACTAAAGACAACTCAGGATGGTTTCAGGGTACTGCTGATGCGGTACGTCAATATATCGACTCCATCAAAGCTTGGGAAGTCGATGAAGTTATCATTCTTTCTGGCGACCATCTCTATCGCATGGACTACAGTAAATTTATTCGCCATCATCGAGAAACTAAAGCTGATATTACTTTATCTGTAGTTCCTATTGATGACAAACGAGCTTCCAGCTTTGGCTTGATGAAAATCGATGACCAGGGTCGAATTATTGATTTTGCCGAAAAGCCCAAAGGAGAAGACCTCAAGCAAATGCAGGTTGATACCACTGTATTGGGTCTGACACCAGAAAAGGCCGTTGAAAGTCCTTACATAGCCTCCATGGGGATTTATGTCTTTAAAAAGGATGTTTTAATTAACTTACTAGAAAAAAACGCAGATCAAACTGACTTTGGCAATGAAATTATTCCTGGAGCAGCAAAAGATCATAACCTTCAAGCATATTTGTTTAAAGGATATTGGGAAGATATAGGAACAATCGAATCTTTCTACGAAGCAAACTTGGCTTTGACCAAGCAGCCTCAACCTGATTTTAGCTTCTATGACGAAAAATCTCCTATTTATACACGTTCTCGTTATCTGCCACCAACTAAGCTGCTTGATTGCCAGGTAAGTGAATCGATGATAGGTGAAGGATGTATTCTAAAACAGTGTAATGTCAATCATTCTGTAATCGGAGTTAGAACTCGTATAGAAGCCAACTGCACTATTGAAGATAGTCTGATTATGGGGGCAGATTTCTATGAGCCTTTTGCCGAAAGACAATCAGGTTTACAAAAAGGCGGTATTCCAGTAGGAATTGGAGAAGGTACTACAGTACGCCATGCCATTGTAGATAAGAATGCTCGTATCGGTCGCAATGTCCAGATTTTGAACAAAGACCGAGTTGAAGAATCTCAAAGAGAAGATGAAGGTTTCTACATTCGTAGCGGAATCGTAGTCATTTTGAAAAATGCAACTATTGCTGACAATACAGTCATCTAAAATTTTGTAGATTACTGTGGTCAACTTTTTATCAAGTCAATTTTGAAAACAAACATTAAGTAGAAAACAAAATAGATCGCAATTATTATTGGGATTTATTACTAGGATGTGGTGAGTTAATCTTTACTACATCCTTTCTCGTACAAGATCTCCTATAAGAATTAGAAGTATCGAGCTATCGAGATTTCATTAATATAAGGTTAAACTTTAAATACGATTATTCAAACTATTATGTTTTTTGCTATCAACCATATTTCAATTACAAAACCTTTTTAGGAGATAGTCCTCAATGGCTTCGACAGAATTTAAAGATTATTACGCTGTTTTAGGAGTTTCTAAGACGGCGAGTGCAGACGAAATAAAAAAACAGTTCCGCAAACAAGCACTAAAATATCATCCCGATCGCAATCAGGGCAACGAAGCGGCAGAAGAAAAGTTTAAAGAACTAAGCGAAGCTTATGAGGTACTATCCGATCAAGATAAGCGATCGCAGTATGATAAATTTGGTCAGTATTGGGAACAAGGCATGTCCTCTGGATATGGAAATAATAACCCTTATCGCAGCAACACTTCTTATCGCAGCAGCAATACCAAAGTTGATGTTGGAGGGACTGATTTTAGCCAATATGGCAATTTTGAGGAATTTATTAACGAGCTTTTAGGACGCTTCTCTACTCCTGAAACCAGCGGCAGTTCACAAACCTATTCGGCTCAAAATTCCCCCAAAGGTACTAGTAACACCAACTTTAATACCAATTTTCAAGACTTTGCTACTTCCACACAGCAATCGGCTAACAGTGAAGCCAGTATTAACCTTAGTTTCGCAGAAGCATTTAGAGGCACGACCAAGCGAATTAATTTGGGTTCAGAAACAGTAGAAGTTCGTATTCCTGCGGGAGCAAAACCAGGGACAAGAATTCGTCTTGCTGGCAAAGGAAAGGCAAGCTATGGTCAGCCTAGGGGAGATTTATATCTCAACGTTAAGCTAGCACCTCACAGCTTTTTTGATTTTGAAGGTGATAATTTGGTATGTGAAGTACCGATTGCTCCAGATGAAGCTGTTTTGGGTGTATCCGTTAGTATTCCTACTCCTGATGGTACAGTTAGCATGAAAATTCCTGCGGGAATTCGTTCGGGTCAAGTATTACGATTGAGAGGGAAAGGTTGGTCTTCACCTAAAGGTAACAGGACAGATCAGCTAGTCAAGATTATTATTGCAACACCCAAGATAGTCACGGGGTTAGAAAAAGAATATTATGAAAAGATCCGCGATATTCGTAGTGAAGAACCCCGCGAATTTTTATCCAATATTAGACTGTAGCGAAGCCGTTATAGGTTATAGGTTACAAGGTTATAGGTTATAGGTTACGAGGCGGAGTTTCTACGCCATAGTAAAACTTGCGTTCTAATTTGTTGAGTTGCCACCAAACAATACTAGATATTAGTAGGGTGGCTGATAGGCTAATGGCAATTTTAAGATCGCCAATAGTGATTAATAAAGAAAGAAGAGGAATAATTGTCCAGGTTAAAATGGCAAATGCGATCGCAATTATTTTTATTTTTTTGATATTCTTTAGTGCTTGACTACAGCTAGCACAGCTTTTGGTATGAGAGTGATAGCGGTCTAGTAGTTGTTCTTTGGGTAATGCAGGTGGTAAGTCTTTGTCTGGAAAAGGATCGGCATGATATAAATTGATCCATTGATGCAACTCTGAAACATACAAATCTGCTTTGGTAGGAAGGTAAAAAGCCTTGCTATATTTCTCTCCACCGCCCAGGGCTTGCAAATAACGTTCTTGATGATGTAAAAATATTTGATCGTCTTCTAAAACGCCATTTTGGTTGATGTGGTTATTCCATCGGGGTGCAAGCTTGATAAAGAAGCGTGGAAATGGAGAGGAGAATTTGAAAGGAACGCGAGCAAATAAACGACACTTGCCTTTGCTTATTGGAGTTGCATAAACTACCGTTAGAGTGCGCCCAAACTGTTTGGATGTCAAATCATGCCACACAAGACATGGTGCGGTGAAGGTAGTGTATTGTGTTCCCAATTTACCCTTGCGAGGACCTTCTTCCCATATACCTTTAAAGCCTTGCTTATTTGACTCTGTTACCTGCAAGTCTAGAGGAGCTACATTAGAACGATTACCAACAGTTTTATGGTGAGTGTAGGGAATATGACTGGCATCGATAACGTTTTCGAGCAGAGTTAAAGCATCGTAGGGAAGATCGCGAAATATATTCAGACATACCCAAGCATCAGGATCTTCTTCCATCGCGTCAATAGTTGGTACGGGAATATAAGAAGCATTTTCTTTAACACCAGGATAAACAAATAACAGCCCCTGAGCGATCGCTGTAGGGTAAGATCGGACACAAGCTCTTTGGGAGGTTTGAGCCTGATTATTTGGGTGCTGTTGGGGAATTACTTGGCAGTTGCCATCTCCTGAAAATCCCCAACCATGATAAGGACATTCTAATAGTCCTGACTCATTTACTCTACCCTCACTCAACGGAGCAAGACGATGGGGACATTTATCTTCAAAGACTTGCCATGTTTGAGCCGATTTATCCCACCATATAACTAAGTCTGTTTCTAGCAAAGTAAAGCGACTTAGCTTATTTTTATCTAGGTCATCTATAAAGTAAATTGGGTACCATGCTTCTTGAGGATCGAAAACAGTCGGATCGCTACCTCCTGGCAATAAAGCTGCTGTGTTTAGATTTTCTGAAGTTATGGTCATACCTTGTGTATTGCTTTTTTATTATTGTAAATAATTGTTACACAAGTTTTTTGATTGTTGCTGATTAATAATTGGTAATTAATTTCTTAGTTATGACTTTATACAACTCCATTGGCACAGGATATAATCGCACTCGCCAACCAGATAGCAGAATTGTAGATAAGCTCATTTCCTTACTAGAGCTACCCCCAAAAAAGATAATTGCTGATATTGGTGCGGGTACGGGTAACTACAGTAATGCGATCGCAAATCGAGGCTATAAGGTAATTGCGATCGAGCCTTCAAAAACTATGCAGTCTCAGGCGCAACCCCACAAAGATGTCAGTTGGGTAACTGCTGGTGCTGAGTCTATTCCCCTAAAAGATGATGCGGTGGATGGGGCAATTGTGATGTTGGCACTGCATCATTTTCAAGATATTGGTGCAGGTATCAAAGAAATAAATCGCATTAACGCAACGGGAAAGATGGCAATTTTTGCGTTTGAACAAGCCAAAATTCCTGATTTTTGGCTTGCGGACTATTTTCCTTACTTTATCCAAGATACTTTAAAAACTTTTCCCAACACTAAAGAAATTGCCCATCAAATAGAGCAAATTACTCACAGGCAAGTTACAGTTATTCCCTTTTTATTGCCTCCTGATTTGAGCGATCTTTTTGCTGCTGCGGGATGGTGCAAGCCAGAAATTTATTTGGAGGAGTCGGTACGCCAAGGCATTTCAACTTTTTCTAAAATACCTTCCCGTGAGATAAAAAAAGGCATCGAACAACTGGCTGACGATCTCGATAGTGGTATTTGGTTAAAAAAGTACGGGCATATAAAACAATATTCAACCTATGATGCTGGCTATCGTATTTTTGTCGTTCGATAGTTTTTGGGATGTCAGTTTTATAGATCTTTTTACTTCAATTCACTACACTCAAATTAAAGTGAATTCGAGTGAAATATCCTCAAAAACATTCATGAAGAGTGCAACAATACAGCAAAAATATAAAATTATAAAAGTATTAAGGCAAGATTCCTTGACAGAAACATTTTTAGCTCAAGGAACAGGATTGTACTCTTTAAAACGTTATGTTATCAAGAAGTTTCGACCAATTTTAGGTCATCCTCAAGCAAAGGCAATTAAAGATCTTTTCTATCAAGAAGCCAATACCCTAAAACTTTTGAAAGGAAAGAATCCACAAATTCCTCAACTTGATGATTATTTTATGGATGGAGAGGATTTTTATTTAGTTCGGGAATGGATTGAGGGAATAACTTTAGAACAAAAAGTACAGCAGGAGGGAAAACTATCTGAAACAGAAGTAATAAAAATATTAGACGGCATACTGTCGGTACTTGAATATATTCATGGCTGTGGTTTGGTTTATGGCGAATTAAGCCCTAGCAGTATTGTCTTACGCCAAAACAACGATTGGTGGCAGACTAGAAAAAAAGATAATTTGCCCGTACTGATTTACTTTAGTGGAGTTAAAACAACCCAACCAAAAAACCAAAGATTAAGCCAACGTAGTTTGGTGCTGGCTAATCCGCAAGAATATGTTTCCCCAGAACAAGAAAAAGGAGAATCAGCATATGAAAGCGATTTTTATAGCTTGGGACTAACGGCAATCTATTTATTGACAGGAAAAACTCCTGCCGAATTGGATGTTCATCCCCATACAAATCAGCTTTTGTGGCATCAGGAAACTAATGACATTACGTCTAACCTAATACGAGTTATAGATCGCGCTATTTATCCTAATATTAGCGATCGCCGAAATGGCAGTCAACATCGCTTTACTTCTGCCCAAGAGATGCGAAATGCCCTTTTCCCCCAGTCTATAACTATTTCAGAGTCCTTAATTACTCAGCCAGAACCCAAATCCAAACTTACACCAGAAGTCAAAATTGTGACAGCTTTATTTTGTTTTGGCTTTGGAGTAATGGGTATAGCTGTCGCTATGTTGAACCTTGACTTTAAAGACTTTCAACATATAGAAGCCCAACAAGATACAGTCGGCTTTACTCAAGAAGATGAACCTGTAATCTCGGCTGAAAGTTCTTCAGACTCTTCTTTTGAGGCAGTTGCCCCACAAGCAACTTTGAACATACCTGTTTTTCGGGTAGGTACTCCTCAAGAACAGTTAATTGGCTCTTTGGGTCAACCAACCTATGAAAGCCGAGGTTATTGGGGTTATAGCCGAGCATTTTTATACAAAGATTTTGCCCAGCAGGGAGTAGATTTAGGATACTTGTCTGATGTTGCAACACAAACTGTGCTTCAAACAGAAATGTCTTTTGCTGAGTCTATTAAAGAAGTCGAGGTACAAAAAGTCTTGAAACAATTGTTGATGAGTGAATACTCTGTGGAAATTGAACAAAAAATCGAGCAGGTTATTAACCAAAAAAGCGACAAACAAGAATTTTCGGTTAATAACTTAAAAGGTATAATTCAGCGTAATGCTCAAAATCGCGTTTATGTAGGGGTTTGGGAAGCTGATTTTCATCAGTAATTGACTAAAATCTGCGAACTAATAACATCCATCAATAGACCTGGACGACCTAAATGAAAGCCTTGAGCATAGTTTACCTGTAACTCTTTAACCGTATCTAAAATATTTTGATTTTCGACAAATTCTGCTACGGTTTTTAAACCAATACCTTCGGCAATGTGGTTAATTGCCTCTACCATTACTTTTGAAGCTTTATTATCATTATTCAACTCGCGAATAAACGAACCATCAATTTTTAAGTAGTCTACAGGTAAATTTTGCAAATAAGTCAAAGAAGACATTCCTTTGCCAAAATCATCCAAAGCAAAGCTACAGCCAAGCTGTTTGAGAGAATTGATAAACTTTACGGCTTGAGCAAGGTCTTGGACAGCAATAGTTTCGGTAATCTCAAAACAGAATATATAGGCAGGAAAAGGAGACTGAATCAGTTTTTGGCGCAAAAATTGTCTAAAAGATTTGCTGTTGAGTGACGCGCCTGAAAGATTAACCGAAAAGCGATAGTTATTCCAACATAAGTTATTGGGCAAGCTTTGGTTTTCTAGAGGACATTGATGAGCAAGCTGATCGAACAAGGTGTTGACCACCCAGGTATCAATATCAGTCATCAGAAAATTGCGCTCTGCTATAGCTAGAAATACGTGGGGAAGAATTACCTGTTCTTCATCAGTAAGACGCAGCAGAATTTCAAAGTGTTTTGTAGAGTCATTGGAATCCAATGGGGTAATAGATTGAGCGTAAAGACTAAATAAATTGTTTTTTAGAGCTTTGCGAATACGTTTGACACGCTGAATTTTGAATTCTTGAATT
>CAKZYI010000260.1 GCA_937884735.1 uncultured Pleurocapsa sp. | reverse complement strand
AGTCACTTTGGCTTTGTGCTTTTTTACCTGACGAGCGAGAATCTTTTTTAAATCTTTCCCTTCGGGCATGGGCAGACCATATTTACCTACCCGATGCACTTGTTTTAAGTCATAGTTGCCATAGGTGTCTTTTTGAAACTTAACACCCCAACTATCTAGTTCTTGAATGACCTCATAACCCAGCTTGCCCGTTTGATAGACGGCTTTTTGGTTGAGTATACCATCGTTAGCAATCGTAATCTCGCGGACGTACTGTTTTGGTGTAGAGTTACCAGGAATTACGGCAGTATTAACCCCATCCATGCCCATAGCGATCGCACCACTGCGCCGAATGTTAGCTTTTTCTAAAACTAAAACCTCTGCTTCGGGATTGGCTTGTTTGGCTTTGATCGCTGCCATTGTTCCAGCAGTACCACCACCGACTACCAAAACGTCTGTTTTAAGGTGTTGAGTGTTCGTCATGCACTGTTCTCCGCTTGAAAGGGGGTTATTATTTCAAAAAGCTTTTAGATCTTAGTTTTTATTTATTAATAGAACTAAAAATAAAACTTAAGCTACTTTTTTAGATTGTCTCTTAATTATCAGGAATTATTCATCAATTTTTTATATGGATCGATAATTTTATGTGATAGGCGTTTTACGGCTATTTACCACTATGGAAATTTATCAATTAAAAGTATTTTTAGCAGTTGCTCGATGCTTAAATTTTACTGAAGCTGCGGAAAGTTTAAATCTTACTCAGCCAGCAGTTAGTGCCAAGATAAAATCTTTAGAATCGGATTTAAAAGCTTCTCTTTTCAACCGTTTAGGAAGACAAATACAGCTTACTCATGTAGGTCAATATTTAGTAAAAGAGGCAGAAAAGCTAGTAGAACTAGAAGCTAATATTACTGATAAAATAGAAAGATTCAAACAATCTAGTTTTAATCAAATTGCTATCGGTAGCTCAATAGGAATCGCTAGAGATTGGCTGCCAAAAATTATTTATAAATATCGCCAAAAACATCCTGAAATCAAAATAAGATTAGAAGTTTTTAACGACATTAAATCCCTTGAAAATGCAATTAAAAAAGATAATATTGACCTGGGATTTTCGGAAATAATCTCAGAGGATAATATCGAACTAGAGCGACGAAATATTGCCTCAGCTGAATATGGTTTGGTTGTTGCCCATAACTCACGATTGGCTAAAAAAAATTGGCAAACCTTAAACGACATTAAACAAAAATCTCTGTTGTTACTGAGCGATCGCTTTGCTAGTCATCGAGTTTTTGTGTCTCGACTAGCCGAACTAGGTCTAAAGCTGACTGATTTTCCCCATGTCGAAATAGTAGATACCATTGGCTTAATGCGAACTTATCTAATTCAGGGAAACTATATTGGTTTTGCCTCGAATTTAGAATTTCAAGCCGAGTTGGATTCTAAGATCCTAAGTGTCGTTAACCTACAAGAATTTGCTTTACACACCAATATTTATGTATCTTTTACTCCAAAAACAGCAAAGGAGACCGACGAGAATCGCAGTCTAGCCCCCTCTAATAAATTTCTAGCTTTACTACCACTGCCAGAACATTCTGCTTTTGGCTCTCCAACTTTTCTGAAAAGCGATCGCCACAGGCAAGAAACAATTACGATTAATCTTGGAGTACAAAACGGCACAATTCCCAGCATCAGTGCAGGGCTAATTCTCCAGCGTTTGAGATTGCTAGAGCATTTTCTGCCGAAAACTGGACGCTATACCCAAGTAAAATATGATATTCAATGGCATAATTTTTCATCAGGAATGCCAATTGCTAAAAGATTGCGTTCTCAACAATTAGATATTGGCATTTTGGGAGATTATCCTCTGTTGCAATGTGCTATTCCCAACAGTGATACCCCATCAATTAATCCTACTCTGTTAGTTATCTTTGTCTCTATTAATCCCAATGGAGATGGTAACGCTGTTATTGTTCCTGAAAAATCAAAGCTGGAAACTATTGAAGATTTAAAAGGAGAAACTATTGCCTTTCCTACTGGCTCATCCGCCCATGGAATGTTGCTCAGAACTTTATCTCATCTCGATCTACTGGCTGAGGTACAGCTTTTGCCGATTGAAAATTCTCAACTCAAAACATAATCTCCTTCTCATCAAGCCACTTGTTTTGCTTACTTTTCTCCTTTTCATCAACTAGCCAGCGATCGCGGTAATTTTAAGTATCTATTTGATGGCAATTTAAGCCAATTGCCAGGCTTTTATGGAGTAGTAGTATCTCAATCCTTTGCTAATAAATATCCTGAAGTTATAGTAAGTTATCTTCAGGCTTTAATGGCTGCTCAAAACTGGCTAGCAATTACGCCATCAGCATTTACCTTAGTTAGCAAGTGGACTAAAGTAAAACCTGTTATTTTAGATAATATTCTTGGTTCTAGTTTTGTAGAACAAACCTCAAGTTTATTCACTAACGATTGGCAAATTCGCCCAGACTGGCTATCAGGTCATATTAATCAACTGCAAACAGTTCCCAATCTACAAAATTTGCAGTAGATAGAACTAAATCGATGGATTTACCCTGGATTTCTCCATACTGCCCGACAGAATTAAATTATATTAATAATTTTAGATAACTAATATTGTTTGTTTGTCTCAAACTGTTAGTCTTGTCAACAATAGCGATCTCTAGCAAAATAGCTTAAAGCCCTTCCTCTCACAAAGATTCTAAAAGAGCAGAATGAAATTTATCGGTGTTGATTTTGGTTGGACATCTGGCGCAAGTGGTTTATGCTGTCTTGCTTGGGAAGATAGTAGCTTGAAAATACTAGAGATCGATACTGTATTAGAAATAGATTTTATTCTTGATCGCATTGATGAGTGGGTATCCTCAGATGCACCTGCACTAATAGCTGTAGATGCACCAACTATTATTACCAATCAGACTGGGATGCGTTTACCCGACAAGCTGACTCACAAGCATATTGGACGCTATCATGCAGGGTGTTATCCTGCTAATCTTAATCTAGCATTTAGCGATCGCACTGTCGGCTTTGGCAATAGCTTAACTGCTAGAAATTTTGCTCATGCACCTACAATTGAAGCTAAAAAATTAGGCAGATATCAAATAGAAGTATTTCCCCATCCTGCAACAATCAATCTTTTTGGCTTAGATAAAATATTGAAATACAAAAAAGGCAAAATAGCCGAGCGTCAAGCAGAGTTGAATAAATTACGAGACTACATTGTCAATATATTGCCGAATATAGAGCCAGGTTTAAACCTTGATAGCTTGAATCAGATACCAATAATTCCTGACAAAATAAAAGGAAAAGAATTAAAAGCGATCGAGGATAAATTAGATAGCTTAATCTGTGCTTATGTAGCCGCTCACTGGTGGTATTGGGGAGAAGCCAAAAACATGGTTTTGGGCAACATAGAAGAGGGGTATATCGTAATTCCAAATTTGCCAATAAACCCATAACCCATCAGAATAAAAGATCGATATTCCAGAAAAGTTATAGGTTAATAAATTATAGGCTATACTGTCTTAGCTACCTTAATCATGGCTACCAAAGTATGATGAGCATCTGCTGCATCTGCTAAAGTATGATCGAATTCAACTCTAACGGGTATTGTCTCCCCTGCAATCTGTGCTGAAATATTCATTCCTTGAGGATCGATAGAATCCATAGTTGCAGTTTCAGTCTCGGGTGCATTACCAAAGGCTTTTGCATACAATGCGATCGCATCGCCATGATCTTCGTTCATATGTTTACAAATGCGATCGCTAATTGCTGGTGTAATTGCTTCAGACATAGAAATTTGATTAGATTAATTTAATTGCAATAGTTTTTATTATAAAAGCTCTGTGTTTCTTACTTTGCGAATTGTCTGAGGCAAAACACCGACTAGCAGAGCAAAAGCTTCATCAGGTAAATTAGCCACTGTTTCTACATCAAACCAATGCTCAAATTGATTTAAGATCACCTGCGCTCTTTCTGTGGACTTAGGATTATCTATAATCTGCTTGGTTAGGCGAACCCATTGTCTCCTCATTTTATAAGCTTGCCTACGTTCGGGAGAGTTTTGAGGCAAAACAAAAGAAAGATTACCAACAGGGATAATATTTACTGCATCCATATCGAAGTTTCCACCGACAATTGCTCCTGGACCAATAAATTCTGCATGATACTTTTTATAGACTATCAAACCATTTTTACGACGAGGATTAACTATCAACAACTCTTGTTTTTGTAATCTTGACAAAAGCTGTTTGATTTGTGGTTTATTGTCTTTATTTTGCTCTTTCACCCTTTATGTACCATTGCCCAAGCTCAAAACTTTAGCAGATCATCTTAAACTTAGCATCATAATTACAAAACGAACACTAAGATTAATAAATTGCTTGATTGCTTACTATGAATAGATTTTAATTTGTTTTAATTTGTTTTTTTAATAGTAAACGAGGAGAATAATCAAGCCATAAATTTCCCCAATTAGCTTCTATTTGTGAAATTTGATAGCCGTTATGACAATAGAGTTGTTTTGCAGAATCATTTTTATCTAAAACATGAAGACGAGTTTCTACATATCCCCAATCTAAGGCGATTTCTTCACATTTAGCTAGAAGCTGACTCCCAATACCTAGACGACGATAATTTTGCCTAACAGCTAAATTAGAAATATAGGGATATTGAGGTTCATTTGACCAAAATGAAGCCGAACGTAGAGCAATTTCGGCTGTTCCAACAATTATAGTTTCTGACTGAGAAATATTTTCGTATGACTTATTTTCCGTTACTCCTCTCCAGTCTGGATTAGCTATTTTTGCTATCAAACAAGCATAAACTGGCGAACGAGAACGCAAGCGATAGCGCAAATCTTCATTAATAGTAAATTGCAAGAAAGGATAAACCCAATTAATAAACTCAGGAAATTCATAAAAACTTTTGGCTAAAATTGAGCTAACAGTTCTGGTATCTTCTAGTTCAGCCTGATGAATAGTTAAGGATAAATTGTTGTTGACATTAGATTTGAGAATCATTAAGGAAGAGATAATTATAGTTTTTTAAATTATTTTTTGGACTATATACAACGAAATAAATCCCAAGGTTAGTTGAGAAAGTTTATGTTTGACTGCCTGTTTGGGAATAATATAATTATGCCTCCTATTGTTGGGCAATAAGACTAGATTAATATAAGACTAAAATATTTTTATTTTTCTTAGTTTAAACTTAGCTATTAACAGTTATTTATTATTGTGTTTAAGGAGAAGTTTCAAATAGTTATGCCCAATTAATTTTACTTTTATTAAACATCTATGTGACTATTCTGATTCACTATTTTTAATCACTAACTAAGATACAATTCATGCTGAAATATGAATACGATCAACTATTAAATGATTTATCTTGGGAAGTAGTAGGTCAAACTGTTGTCGATACTGTTGTTCAACTACCCAGTATAGATATAGTTATTTTATGTATTAGCCACTTACATTCAGAACCAAAAAAATATTACTTTGGCACCAAAAGCTTCGATATTCCTCCAGTTAATAAAGAACTACTCAAGCTAACAGTATTAGATTGTGTGGGACTACAACCTAATGATAATTTAATTATTCGTAACTATGGAAAAAGTTTATCTTCTCTTAAATCTATTAGCTATTTAGCCTGCTTGGAAGCTAAAATACGCTCTAGTGTAGATATTTCTTTATTTGCTCAGGCTAACTTGACTGCATCTTTGAGCATGCACTGTTTGCAAAAGTCTGATAATTGGCAACGGCAAGAAATTAACGCTGTCAATATCATGGCTAACCAATCAAGATTACTAATTTCTCAAATGTTAGCAGGAGAGAAATTAAAAGAATTAGCTCAAAGAGAAACCACAATCAATCGCATTACAGCTACCATCCGCTCTAGCTTAGAGCCTCCTGTAATGTTTGCGGCGATCGCCAAAGAATTGGGTTTTGCTTTGCAGGTAGACGGGTGTACCCTTTCTTTGTGGACTAAAAAAGATCGCTTTGTTAAATGCGTTGGTTTATACAATCCCCACGAACCACAAAAAATCATTCAAGATTCTCCTGATTGGCAACAGGCTACTACCTCTAGCGTCCCCATTAAGGAAAACCCAATTTTACAGGCTTTGTTATATACTAAAAAGCCCGTTTGTTCTGCCGATCTTGAAAAGCAAAAGAACATGGCTCGTTATGAGCTTCCTTGGCATTCTAAGGCTAGAGCTTTACTAATCGTACCTTTAATTGTCGAAGAAGAAATTATTGGTAGTATTACCCTGCGACAAAACCAGGCTTCCCGTAACTGGAGTAAAGCTGAAATAGATCTAGCCGAAGCTGTGGCTGCTCAAGCTGCGATCGCAGTACAGCAGGCAAAGCTATATCAAAAGGTTACAGAATTAAACAACTATCTAACTGAATCAGTCCTCAAGCGATTTTTGCCCGCAGTAATTGTTAATAAAGCTGCTACGGGCAAACTATCCTTAGATCTTACTCCCGAACCGCGTCGCGTTACTGTTCTGTTCTGCGACTTGGTTGGATTCACTAATTTGTCTAGCCAGCTAGAAGTTGTTGCTTTAGCCGAAATACTCAATGAATACCTAGAAGCTATGACGAAAGCTGTATTTGATCGCGGTGGTACAGTGGATAAATTCTTGGGAGACGGAGTAATGGCAATGTTTGGCGCGCCCGAATCCTTATCTTGTCCCGAACAGGCAAAAAGGGCGATCGCCACAGCTAAAACTATGCACTATTATTTGGAAAAACTAAATGAGCGATGGCAATCTAAAAACTCTTCGATGAGCCATGTCTCACCCCTGCAAATGCGCTGCGGTATTCATCAGGGAAAAGCTGTTGTCGGAATGTTTGGCGGGAAACAAAGAAAAGACTATACCGCTGTAGGCAAAGTTGTTAATATTGCTTCTCGTTTACAAAGCGTTGCTGCTCCTAACTCCATTCTAATTTCAGAAACCGTAGCCAATTGTCTTAATAATATTGATTGGGGACGGGGTAGGAACTTTAGACTAAAAGGTTTGGAGCAAGACTTTCGCGCTTTTACCATAGGCAAAACTAACTCAAACTGCTATCCGAATGCCTAGTAATCAATTTCTTTTTTTATTATCGATCTTTATTTGATTTTTACTTTATAAAACTCTATATTGCTATTAATTTGCTACTACAATCAACAACAAAACAAAAACATTAAATTTATTTTAAATTTAGTTCTTAAAAACTAACGATTGTTTTAACATTTGAACCTTGCGGAACGGTTGATTTTATGGAATCAGAAAGAAACTTTATTGTAGTCTTTTTGTTAACTACTTTCTTTCGTTCTAGGTCGGGCATTTCAATCCGACAACTACGACAGTACCAGTAACTATGGCTATTACTAAGGTGTCGGAGCATTTGGTCAGAGCAACAGGGGCAAGAATTGTTAGCATTCATGATTTTTACTTACCGTAATTTAATTTAAAGGAAAGATGTTTAAAACTTGGTTATTTTTGCGTATATATATCTCTAATATAAATAAAATTTTAGAGATATGAGGAAAATGTGAAGATACGCAACATATCTACGTTTCTAAATCAAGATACTTGTCATTTCCCCATGACAAATGTTAAGAAAATCTGAATGCTTTTTCAGCAAATTTCAGTCTATATTTATCATGATCTAAATAAAAAAAAATAACTGTAGTTTGGATCACTTTTGTTGACAAAATTATGAATTAAAACTACGAAAAATAATTACAGTAGTATTCACCTGTTTGGCGATCGCTTCAGGAATATTGCCTTTAACCACATTTTGGAGCAATCCTTCGTTACTTGCTCCTAAAATAACCAAACCGTACTTTTTATTTTTAACTAAACTAATGATGGTTTCAGAAATAGAATAGGCTGAAATTCTTAATGGCACAATTAAGCAGTGAAGATGCTCTTGGAGGACATTAGCAGCGTGAATAAAATCAGGTTGAGAAAGATGGGGTTTTTCTGGAGTATAAACCTGACATAGCTGTATTTTGGGAGGAACAGAATCTAAGTGAGTCAGAGCAGTCAATATGGAAAGCAACTTATTAATGCGATCGCCTCCAGTAGTAGGTATTAACCACCGATGTCGCAACTCTAGCTGTTTGGGGAAAGCATAGGAAGATTGACCGAGCTTAACTAACATTAAGTCGCAAGGAGCTTCTTTAATTAGGTAGTCAACTACATTACTAAAAATTGATTCGATTCCAGCATTACCTTTCCAACCCATCAGCAGTAAATAAATATGTTCTTTGTTGATCGATTCGAGAATTGCTTCACCCACGTCTGTGGCAACACGCACTTGTGTATGGACAGGAATTGCTGATTTTTGTCCCCAACTTTCTAGCTTTTCCATCAACTGACGAACTTGAGTGATTTCTACGGAAGCTTGAGCGGGATAAATATGATTTGGAACACAGGTGACGCGCAAAAATTCAATTTCGTATTGATGTTGAAGGGCGATCGCTCCTGCTATTTTTAATAATGAGTTTAGATTATCGGGATTTCCTAAAGGTAATAAGATTCGTCCTTTTCCTGTGGCGGGAGAACGGGTTTGATAAACTACATAGGAAGGCTGAGAAATAGCTTTGTGCTGAAGGTCGAAATTTAGCTGCTTGGCTTCTGCTTTGATAATATCGCTGCGGGTAATGATACCCAAAAGTTTATAGCCTTCGGTAACAGGAAGACGAGACAACTGATAGCGGTTGAGTAAATATAAAACATCTGCTAGGGAAGTATCAGGACAGACAGAAATTGGCTGGGGAGTCATAATATCTCTCAGCAGCGCACTGGTAGTCTGGCTACTGTCCTTGGGAATATCCGACTGAGTAATTATGCCGACTAGCTTGCCATCATCCACCACAGGAAAACCCCGATGATGCGATCGCGACATAGCTTGAATCACCTTGGGCAAAGAAAGATCGCTTTCGAGAGTTTCTACTTTGGATTCCATAACATCATCGGCGGTTAACTCCGACATAAAATCATTTTGGGGATGTTCTTCGGTAATTTCAATGCCGCTGGCTTCTAGTAAATGTTCGTATAAAGAACCTTGAGATACGCTTTCTGCAACAATATAGGCGATCGCCGAGCTAATCATTAAAGGTAAGACTAAATTAAAATCAGCAGTCATCTCAAAGATAATGATAATTGCTGTTACGGGGACTCTTACTACTGAAGTAAAAAATGCAGCCATCCCTGCAAAAGCAAAGGTATAGGGAGACTCAGAATGAATTGTGGCTACTTCGACTAGACCGACTAAATAGCCCAAAGCCGAACCCAATACTAAAGCAGGAGCAAACAAACCCCCTGGGGCACCCGCACTATAAGCCAAAATCGTCAGACAAAATTGAGCGATAAATACCATTGCAGTGGTTTGCCAAGTAAACTGACCTGCAATTAGCAATTCTCGCAAGCCTGCATTGTCTTGAAAAAAAGGTGGCAGCCAAGCCACGATTAAACCTGATATTAAGCCAGCCAAGCCAATTCTTAGTGGTATGGGCAAAGGTAAACTACGACCAAGTTTCATACCCCGAATAATTGCCTGGTTAAATACTCCTCCCAAAACTCCTGCCAAGATACCAAGCAAAATATAAAAAGGGATTTCAGGAATAGCAAAACTGCCCCGACGGGCAGAATCAATTACTGCCAGAGGTACATTAATATCCGTCGAACCCAAAATGCGAGAGACAACAGCCCCCGTAAAGGAAGCTGCGATCGCCGTTTCTAAAGTTAGACCAGAAATATCCCGCATCAACTCTTCTACAACAAATAATACCCCTGCGATCGGCGTATTAAAACCCGCTGCCAAACCTGCTGCCGCCCCTGCTGCAATCATTTGACGACGATTTGTTGGAGAATTAGGAATCCAACGACTTACCTGCGCTCCTAATGCTGCTCCTATATGAACCGTGGGACCTCGACGACCAAGGGTAAAGCCCGCACCGACAATAAAAATCGTGGCGACAGTTTTAACTAAAGCCGTTCTCAAATTTAAAACAACTGGATATTTGGCCAAAGCAGCCTTGACTTGAGGAATACCACCCCCCGCAGCAGAAGGGGATAAAAGCTCGATAATACCACCTGCCAATGTGCCAAAAAACAAACCTACTAAGGGTAAAACAACCTTGGCTCCAGCAATATTGATACTTCTGATACGCCACCCTCCCAGCCAGCCAATACCCTGCTTGAGCAATACCGCAGCAAGTGCTGAGAATAATCCAATCAGACAAGCTTCAATCAGGGCATAGCGAGTATCGAGGGCACTACTTGCTTACCATGTAGTTTAGCGCAGTTTAGCTTGCAGTTTTTTCATGATT
>CAKZYI010000259.1 GCA_937884735.1 uncultured Pleurocapsa sp. | reverse complement strand
AGAGAGTCTCTCAAAGAAAGAGAAGTGCTGCTGCGTACTGCACCACACTTAGTTAATCCCCTCCAGCTTACCATTCCCGTATATCGCGATCGCTCTCGTCCCTATTGGAAAATTTGGGCAGGAATGATTTTGTATGATATTTTTAGCTTTGATAAAACTCTTCCATCCCATCGAATGTTACCCCAGGAAAAGTTTAAACAAATATTTCGCTCAATAGACAAAGACAATCTTGGTGGTGGCGCACTATATTATGATGGACAAGTAACCTTTGCCGAACGTCTTTGCTTAGAAAATGTTCTTTCAGCGCAAAATGCAGGTGCATCTGTATTAAACTATGTCGAGGTGATGGAACTTAAGATCCAAGACTCTCGCATTAGTGATGTTGTTTGCAAAGATAAACTCACAGGAAAAAGCTTCACTATTTCAGGAAGCAAAGATGCAGTAGTAGTCAATACTGCTGGACCTTGGGTGGATCGTGTGTGCAAGCGGGGCAATGAAGCGGGAAAAGAGGTCACTATTGGCGACGCTAAAAAAAATGGCGGTACGAAAGGAAGTCATATAGTAGTAGAGCCTTTCCCTGGCGCACCCAAATCAAATCTATATGTAGAAGCCAAGTCAGATGGTCGTCCTTTTTTCATTTTGACCTGGTTGGGTAAATATTTAATTGGGACAACAGACTTACCCTACAAAGACGATATTGAAAACATCAAAGCTGATAATAGCGAAATAGACTATTTGTTACAAGAAACCAATAACATTATCCCCACGGCAAATCTAAAACGTGAAGATGTAATCTTTACCTATTCTGGAGTTCGCCCTTTACCCAACTCCGAAGGCAAAAAACCAGGAAGTATTACCCGCAAACATATAATATTCGACCACAAAAAAGAAGGAGTTAATAACCTACTTACCCTCATTGGAGGAAAACTAACTACCTACCGCAACGTAGGAGAAGAAATGGTGGATGATATACTCAAGCGTATGAAGCGATCGCCTCAAGGCTGCACCACAGATGCTTTACCCCTTCCTGGCTGTATTCTTCCTAGCGATCCGCGTATTCAACAGGCGATTACAGAATATAGTTCTACTCTTTCAGTCAATATTATCGACCATTTATTTTTTAGCTATGGTGCAAAAGCAATAGAAGTCCTAGCATTAACTAAAGATAACCCCGAACTCCGAGAACAAATAAGCCCAAATTCCCTCGATATCAAAGCTCAGATAGTTTACGCTGTTCAGTCAGAATTAGCTCATACTTTGGTAGATATCTTACGTCGCCGTACTACTCTAGCGATGAATGGTAACTATGGTATGGATTTACTCCCCACAATTACTAATATTTTACAAAAATACTGTAATTGGACTCCCGAAGAATGCGATCGCGCTTGCAACGATTATCGCTTTTATATGGAGCATAATTGTATTCCTGACTATCAACTTGCCTGAGATTAAACTGTCAAATATATGCTTTGAGTGCGATCTCAACACTATTAAAACAGTGATCGAGATCGCACTGAATTCTCAGCTTTACATAAACAATATATTTATCAGAGAATTTTTTGAATAGTTTTTATCTCTAGTGGTCAAATAAATAGAACGTCTATTGTGAATTAAAAAATCTTAGAACCCATTGAACAGGTTTTCTCAAGAAGAGATTTTCTTGCTTGTCTTGCCTATAAAATTAGACATTCAAGTTTTCAGCCTAAAGCTTAAAGCTATATGTCCTAGAGGATTTCCGTTGGTTACGAAGCGATACCCTTGAGAAAAAACAAGTAAACGAGAACCAAGATAATCCATATCAGGCATATAGACTCAAAAATTAAATAATATCAAAAGCTCTTTCGGTTCGATTAACAACACTTCATTTCTTGTATGTGATCGTGTGACTAAGGGTAAAAATATCCGATTATGTATGCATGAAGACAAACACTAAGGGATACAGCCAGTTGTCTTCAATATCACAAGAGAAATTTAGTTATACATATTATTAAACCAAATGGCAACCTTTTCTGAAAATTTTTTCCATGAATTGTTCGATTTTGAACAAATAGAAAGTACTTTAACTTCTACTATTCGTCTGGCAGTAAAAGACCCCGTAGCACTTTATTTATTTTTTCAAAGATATAGCCACTTTAATGGTTACGCTTCAGCTATGATCGCTAGACTGGCTAGCACTATTGGGCTATCTCGCTATACCTTTAAGAACCATGAGCTGACAGTCACAGAAGAATCAGACAGAGGTATGGATATTGCGGCTCAGATTATGTCAGCAGCAGCGGATGAAGGAGCAAATGGAACTCCTGTACACAGAGCTTTATCTCAATTAACAGTTAAACCCGTCGGTGACTACGCTGGTTTAAATTACAGTGAGCGCAATCAGTTTGCTGATGTTCCTGGTTGGCTCAAGGAAGTTGTTCGTGATGTCATTGCTACTTACGAAGGGAAAATTGACGATGAAGCTTCCATGGTTAAAGCAATGGGTTTTCACATGGCTTCAGAAATGCTAGGCGATCGCGAATATGCTTTATTAGATATGGTGGAGCGCTACGAAAACGAAGGTATTGGCTTTGATCGCTACCTCAGACAGAAAGCAAAACCCGTTCTTATCAACGATCATCGTTATGTACCTTGGTCTTGGGTATTAATTCATAGTCGTCACGATGGAAGTGGGGTGGAGGTAGAGCATAGTGAATTTGCGATCGCTGCCTTAAATATGGCTGCTAGATATGGTTCTGCTTCAGAAAAACAGGTAAAAGCTTGGGCAGAAGAAGGTTTTCGCGCATTTGTAGAGCTACAGCAGCGTTTATTTCGAGAAATTCGCCTTG
>CAKZYI010000258.1 GCA_937884735.1 uncultured Pleurocapsa sp. | reverse complement strand
GGAAATCTATTTTACAGGCATTAAGTGTAGCTGGTATTTAGAGAATTGGTATAACCTGCTTCTTCTGCTTGATACACGATTACGAACTTAGCCGAAGGCATCGCTTTAGCTTTCATCGTTACAAATTTTGTAGTGATACTGCGCTCTATTTTATCTTTGTTGCAGTTTAATGAAGTGCGGTCGTCAAAATATCAAGTTCCTGCCAATACAGTATCGTCAATTCGCAATTTTCCTTCTATTAAGCCACGAGAAAGTATAACTTTGTATGATTTGGTGTTTTTCGTATTTTTAATTGCGATTGGATAAAATGGAGCGTTGTAAGGAATATCAACGTAAAATTCAGGATTAGCAGAAGCATCGCTAACTTTATTCCTTAAAATTTCACGTAAAATCGCTATATTATCTTCCTCAAACAAAGAATGCCAAATATCATCTAATACAATAAAACATACTGCTGGTTGTTTAGTTGCTGCTCCACGAAGTTGAAACAAACAAGTTTTATCATCAAGACATTCTTCAATATATTTAAGCGTTTGTTCTCTTGCTTCATTTGATATTTCTTCAGTTTTTGTAAGGGGAAGATCCGCTTTAACTTGCTTCGCCTCAGTTTTCATTTGATCTAATTCTTGCATTAGTGTAGCGTGCTGTTCATCCATGATTCTCTGTTGACCTTGGAAGTAATAGAGAAAATAACCTAAACCTGCAAGCATAAAAAATGAAGCAGCAAATGATTTTACAGTTTGTACTTTCATAATATTTTACTGTTTTATAGCAACATACAATGCTATTTGTTTTTTTATTGAGAATGCTGTGATCTTATGTTCATCTACAATTAACGTTTATTGTTTTTTCTTATTTACTAATCATCTCTCACTTTGCTTTTTGAGTTTTACAAAAAGATATTTATAAGTAATTTGCGATCGCCCTACTGCCTTACTTCTCTTCAAGCAGTAACGATTTAACGATAAAATACTCTTTGCGGAATATAAGTAAATCATAAATAAAGGCTTCGATGCGCGTCTCTCTAAACTGGCTAAAAGAATTTGTTGATATCAATATGTCTCCTGAAGAGTTGGGGAGGGTTTTAACTATTGCAGGATTTGAATTAGAAGAACTAATCGACCTACGATCGCAAGCTGATGGTGTGGTTGTGGGAAAAGTTTTAGAGCGATCGCAGCACCCCAATGCTGATAAATTAAGCGTCTGTAAAGTAGATATTGGTGCAGAAGAACACCTAAATAATGTCTGTGGTGCGTCGAATGTCAGAGCCGATATTTTTGTTCCTGTTGCTACGGTTGGAACTTTTTTACCTGCAATTAATTTGAAGCTCAAGCCCACAAAATTGCGGGGAGAGCCTTCTGCGGGGATGATTTGTTCTCTAACAGAATTAGGTTTAGAGAAAGAGTCAGAAGGAATATATATCTTTGAGGAAGATAATATCAAACCAGGTGATGATGTGCGTCCATTGATGGGTTTGAATGAAGTTATTTTGGACTTGGCAACTACTGCTAACAGAGCTGATGCGTTAAGCATGGTAGGTATTGCGCGAGAAGTATGTGCTTTGACGGGGGCAGAGATGAGGCTACCAGAAATTGAAGAACAGAATATTACAGCTAATAGTTCTTTAAAAATTGATGTCCAAGAATCAGAAGCCTGTATGGCTTATATTGGTACGGTAATTGAAGGCGTGAAAGTTGAGCCTTCTCCTGACTGGTTGAAGTGGCGACTTGAAGCAGCGGGTACTCGCCCGATCAATAACGTAGTTGACGTTACTAACTATGTTTTGTTGGAATGGGGACAACCTTTGCACGCATTTGATCGCGAGAAGTTACAGCAGGTTGCTGGAAATAGTGATTTGAATATTGGAGTACGTTTTGCCGCCGAAGGAGAAAAGTTAAAAACTCTCGACGAACAAGAACGAAATTTAGCAACAGAGAATTTATTAATTACTGCCAACGATAAGCCTGTGGCTCTTGGGGGAGTCTTGGGAGGCGAAGAGACGGAAGTTGATGGCAACACCAATAATATTGTCTTAGAAGCTGCACTATTCGATCCTGTGGCTATTCGACGCTCATCTCGCGCTCATAGTATGCGTAGCGAAGCCTCAACTCGTTACGAACGGGGTGTAAACCAAGTGGAATTAGAGTCGGCTTGTAAAAGAGCGATCGCCTTGTTGCAAGAGCTAGCAGGGGGTAATCCTGTGGCTCAAGGAATGTCTGATAATCGAGTGGATTTTTATAGCTTACCTGCGATCGAGTTGCGCTTGAATAGAATTAATCATTTGCTTGGCGCCGTTTAGTTAGAATATGATGGGACTTGTCACATCGAAGCAGCTGACGTGGAAGCTATTATGGGCGCATTAGGCTGTCAATTGGAGCTAGTAGACGGGAAAGAAGATACTTGGTCAGTAAAAGTTCCTCCTTATCGCTATCGCGATTTAGAACGGGAAATCGATCTGATTGAAGAAGTAGCTCGTCTTTATGGTTACGATCGCTTTTGTGATACCCTCCCTGCTAAAACTGAACCAGGATCTCTTTCTCCTGAATATGGAATCAAAAGCAAACTCCGCGCTGTATTGCGGGGTGTGGGTTTAACAGAAGTAGTTCAATATTCTTTGGTCAAACCCACAGGAAAAGAAGTAAATCTGTCCAATCCTCTACTGGCAGAATATTCTTCTTTGCGTAGCGAATTGTTTGCAGGATTGCTGGATGCCTTTGTTTACAACCAAGACCAAGGTAACGGTGCTCTAAATGCTTTTGAAATTGAGCGAGTATTTTGGCAAGAGGAAGATAAGTTACGAGAGAAAGATTCAGTAGCGGGAATTATGGGAGGGAATATTACCCCAGAAGGAACGTGGATTAATGGTGGCAAAGGTACACCTATGACTTGGTATGACGCTAAGGGAGTCCTCGAAAATGTTTTTGCCAACTTGGGTATTAGCGTTGAATACCGTCCAGACAATATTCAAGAAAGACTTCATCCAGGGCGTACTGCTGCACTATGGCTACAGGGTAGACGTTTGGGTGTCTTCGGACAAATTCATCCCCAAGTAGGGCAAGAAAAAGGTTTGCCTGATGAAGTGTATTTGTTTGAGTTGGATTTCAGCCTTTTATTGACTGTATTAAATCGAGATTCCGTTATTACTCCTAAGTTCAAAAGCTATTCCACCTATCCAGGTTCGGCTAGAGACTTAGCACTGTTTGCCCCGTTGGATTTATCTGTAACTGACATTTCTAAGGTAATGAGTAAAACAGGTGGCAAGCTACTACAAAAAGTAGAGGTGTTTGACGAATACAAAGGCAAAAATGTCCCAGAAGGACAACGGAGTTTAGCTTTTAATTTGGTTTATCAAGCAAGCGATCGCACTTTGACCGATAAAGATGTCGATCCAGTTCATCAAAAAGTCCGCGATACTCTAATTAAGAAGTTTGATGTGACTTTGCGGAGTTAAGATTTTCGACTAAATTTTCTATGGATAATGCTAATTTTAGTTTTGCGATCGCCTTTGGGTAAAGATTTAACTATATTCAAAAACAAGCAAAACTTCTAGCTTTATCGGTGCATAAATTTACGGCGATCGCGTTGCCAGTAATTAGGACAATTTTCAGCGTCTAAATTATTCCCACGTAGTGAATGAACCGAACATTTAAAATATCCATTACGGTTGTAAAAACGGCATTTTTTACAGGTAGGTTGAGCGAATCTTTTGAAGATATTTGGCTTTAAGGGTCTGACTCTATCTAAATAGAATGGCGATCTTCGATACATCAAGTTGAAACCTGCTACCGTGACTATACCCATAAACAATACTCCCATTAAACCATCGTATTCAGTTGCGAGTCCTTGATTTGAAGCTACTGAATACATAGTTGGTTCTAGCTCTATTTCTGTGTAATTGTTTGGTGATTGATGTTTATCCATAATTAATAATCTTTATTCTCGTGTAATCCAATTTAGTAATCCCAATGAATTAATCGTTCCGAGGGCATGTGCGCCAAGAATAGTTACATTTACAAAATCTAAAAATAAATCGGCAGTCTCAATTGCCTGCTGTGGTTCGTATACTGGTGAGGCTTGAGGTTGGGCGATCGCTTGGGCAATAATGCTTACTACTGTGGTTTCCGATGCGAGGAATGCTAAAATCAAGCCGACAAGACTAATAGTCAACCCTATTCGTAACAGTCCAATAATTTCAATTCGGCTCGGCTGTTTTGGAGTTGCTAACTGTAGTTGTCTTGCCAAACGACTGTAACGCCAGGCAAAGAATATTCTAATTCCCAAAGCAACCAGACTACTCACAGTTAGAAAAATGCTAATACTAATGGCTGTGTTGTCTGCGGTAGTGCCTAATCTACGGCTAAAAATTATTAATCCCAAGATAATCGCAGAAGTTGCACCCAAGATTAAATGTATCCAGTAGCTAATTTGTCCTAAAAGCCGAAACACACCAGCAAATTTTTGTTTAGATGGTGTTGTTGGAGAATTTAATTTATTTTGCATCAATAAGTTATTCAATAGGTTCTACTATCTAGATTGCAAAATATTGCTGTTTGATGGCTCTACCAAAAGAGACAAATTATCATAATAAAATATTCAAAACAAATATTTCAGATCTATTTTATGTATTGATACATATTATAATTGTAGATAAATATCATCCTACACAAGAAGTATTTTATACAAGAATATTTAAAGTTTTTATCAATTAATAAATTTACGCTTTTATTACCTAAGATATATTTTGCATGTTTTTTTACTGCAAAAAAATGATTGCCTACTTGCTGATAAACAAGCAATTTAAGCTCAAAGTATCTTTTATTTTATTACTGTTTAACAGATATTTTGTGTATTTTACTACTGTAGATAGACACTTTTTATTAACTCAGTAATTTATATTCAGTAAATATTGAATTTTTATCAATTCTATAATTCAAGCCAAAAGCATTTTTAATATTGCTGCAAAAATAAAATAAAGAAACCAACATGAATCTAATTAAAATATTTTCTAAATCTACATTGTTGTTAATGGCGATCGCATCTCTAACTGCTTGTGGTGGAGAAATGAATGCAGTATCAGAAATCGATCCAGGCGATCGACTAGAAGTAGAAGATGGCATGACTCAAACTAACGTAGCAATAGAAAGTAAAGCTTCTGTTGTCGCACAGGATACGGGAAACGTAACCATAGAAGAAGTTGCAAATGATAGTGAAAGTTTGATTGGTAAAACTGTCACTATAAGGAGTGAGGCTCTTGAGACTGTTGAACCAGCAAGCTTTATTGTTGGCGACCAAGATTTCTTTGGTGGAGAAGATGTTTTAATTTTAAATGCCAGTGGCGAAATATTTGTCCTCCCCGAAGATGATACCGAAGTTCAGGCAACAGGCGAAGTAGTTCAATTTGTTTTTGCCGATATTGAATCAGAGTATGAGTTAGATTTAGATCCAGAGCTATATGTAGATTACGAAGATAAACCTGCTATTATTGCCCAATCATTAGCTCTTGCACCCGAACCTGGTGAAATTGCAGAAAATCCAGCTCAATACTACGGACTAGTTTTGGCTGTAACAGGGGAAATTGAAGCTGTTTATGGTGAGAATGCTTTTACTCTTGATGAGGATGAACTATTCGGTGGAGAGGATTTGCTGGTGGTAGTGACCAATCCGACTGAAGCAGTGATACAAGATGGTGAAACCGTTGCCGTCTCTGGACAAATGCGTTCTTTAGTCACTGCTGATATGGGTGCAGATTACGATCTAACTTGGGATTTGGATGTACAGAAGGAATTGGAAGTGGAATATTCAGAAAGACCTGTACTTGTGGTAGATCGAGTTTATCCTTCAGCTATTCCAGAATAAATTAGACAGACAAAACTTTAGCTCTCATTATGTAGCGATCGCAATCGTTAAATATAAACTGCGATCGCTTTTGGCTGCAATATAAGCTATTTTTCACAGATGCCTGGGAGTAAAATTATTCAAGAAACAACTGCAAAATTTTAGAATAATCTAAAAATCATTGTTAGTATCTAATGGGAATCCTTTGAGACATAGCACAACTGTCTTTTAGGCATAATCCTTGCTTGCCCCGATCCACATTAAAGGTAGATTATGAAAACGAGATCGCTTGGAACATCGAATGTTTTAATTACCCCTATACTAATGGGGACTTGGCAAGCTGGAAAAAGAGGTTGGTCGGGAATTGACGATAATGAAAGTACCGCTGCAATCAGGGCTGCTGTTGATGCTGGAATTACCACTATTGATACAGCAGAAATCTATGGTGAAGGGCATTCTGAGCGTATTGTAGCCAAAGCTGTGTCTGATATTCGAGATCGCTTGATTTATGCTTCCAAGGTATTTGCCAATCACCTAAAATACGAGCAGGTAATTGAAGCTTGCGATCGCTCTTTAAAGAATCTAAAAACCGATTATCTAGATTTATATCAAATTCATTGGCCTTCTGGTTCATTTAATAGCGAAGTAGTGCCAATTGAGGAAACAATGAAGGCTTTAAATAAGCTAAAAGCAGACGGTAAAATTAGAGCAATTGGAGTTTCTAATTTCTCCCGCACCCAACTAGAAGAAGCCGCCCTGTATGGCAGAATTGACAGTCTTCAGCCACACTACTCTCTGTTTTGGCGTAAGGTGGAAAACGATGCTGCACCCTACTGTATAGAAAACAATATTGCTATTTTGGCTTATTCTCCAATGGCGCAGGGGCTACTTACAGGTAAATTTAGCCCTGGTCATCAATTTCATCAAGATGACCATCGCAGTGCTAATGTTCTTTTTCAAGGAGAAAACTTTGAACGCGCTCAAAAAGCTTTAGATCAGCTTCGTCCTATTGCCCAAAGCCATCACTGTACTTTAGCCCAACTTTCTTTAGCTTGGTTAATTGCTCAACCCCAAGGAAATGCGATCGCAGGAGCAAGAAATGCTGAACAAGCCACAGACAATGCCAAAGCAGCCTCGGTAAATTTATCTTCTGATGAGTTAAAGCAAATAGATGAAATTGGCAGACAGGTGACTGATAGTTTGGATGATAATCCCGTGATGTGGAACTGATCAACCCCAAGAACAATTGTTGACTTTTGGGCGTTGCATCGCTGCATATGCCCTTATCCTAATCTCCCCGTCTCCTAGTCTCTAGAGTCAGTCTTTACAATCCCATAAAGATGCAACGCCGATTTTT
>CAKZYI010000257.1 GCA_937884735.1 uncultured Pleurocapsa sp. | reverse complement strand
CGACCATTCATTTTGAAGCAGTCAATTGTACCCTGGAGTAGTTTGCTAGAGGGATTACACTTCACCGACACTTCTACTGACTCACTACGAGTAAATAAATGACGGATTGTGTTGCTTGCGACAGTGTTGATCAAGTTTTCACCCCAATCTCCGCCTTTTTTATTACCAAAACCAACAAATCCACCAAACATAGAGCTATAGATTGAGTTACTACTTACCTTGTAACAAATTATTAAGAACTCAGCAATTAAGATTGTAGCTCACCCTGGGATAAAATCCAGTTTGTTATCAGGTTATTAACTTCGTCTGGAATTTCGTCATGAGGACAGTGACCAGCTTCTAAATAATACTCTGTTAGCTGGGGATAATATTGACGAAATTTGATCCCTCTATCTCTAGTGTCAATCCAAGGGTCTTTTTCTCCCCATAAAAGTAGGAGTGGACATTGCATCTGGTTCAGCAGTATATCTACTTTTTCACCCTGGGGTGTTTTGTAATCAGCATTGAAAACTTCCGCCGCTCCCTCATCGCTCGAGTGACTATAAATATCTTCGATTAGCTGGTTGGTGACGGCACTTTTATCAAAATATACTTTGTTGAGAGTTTTGCGAATTACAGATTTACGACGCACATATTGAAACAAAAGAAAGCTCGCCCAAGGTTGTAAAAGAATTGAGCGAATTAGCTTTCCCATTACATTAGAGTTGGATTTTTGTTGGGATTCAGGGTTTGTATCGCTAAAAGGCCCCGCGCTGTTGAGTAAGATTAAACCAGCCGTAGATTGGGGATATGCTGCTGCCACACATAGGCTGGCATAGCCACCAAGAGAATTACCTGCCAGTACTGTTGGTTGTCCAATAACCTCTGTGATAAAGTCATGTAGCTGTTCTCGCCATAGATTACCACTATATTCTTGATTGGGTTTGGCAGAACGTCCAAAACCCAAAAGATCGATCGCCCAAACTTGAAACTCATTTTGCAATTGGGCAATATTTTTACGCCAATGATCTGTAGACGCACCAAAACCATGTACCAATAGTAAAGCTGGCTTGTTTAGCTGTTTTTCACCCGCACATATATAGTAAATAGAATTTCCTCGCCATTGCCAATATGTACCAGGAATAGATTGGAGAGTAACGACCATAATTAAATTCAGTTTAACTGTATTAAGTTATCTTAACTTTTTTATTGTATAGTTTACATTGTATGAAAATGTAATTATGACAGTAAATTTTAAATGTCATACTCCACCAAAATTGGAAATTATATATAATTACATTGGAAACAAGCTTGTGGCAAATGTAACGTGCAGCATCAGTTTTGCATGGTTGTCAGATGTTTGAACACTCATAAATAAATTTTTTGTTGAGTAGCCAATTTCCTGGTAATTATGTATAACAAATTTAGTTTTGCCTCAAGATAAATGTAAGCTTGATGTTCAGATTTTGAGAACAACATCAGCTTAGAAATAATTTAGTAATTTTAGTAAGAGAAATACCAGAGGAGAAAAGCTGTGTCATTGGGAACTTCTGTAATTGATAAAAGTTCGACTTCAACGGTGCGTAAGACAGCACCTAACTACAAAGTATTGCTCCATAACGACGATTTCAATTCAATGGAGTATGTGGTACAGGTTTTGATGCAAACTATTGGTGGCATGACTCCGCCTCAAGCGGTCAATATAATGATGGAAACTCATAACAGCGGTGTTGGCTTAGTAATTACCTGTGCTTTAGAAATGGCTGAGTTTTACTGTGAAACTCTTTGCAACAGTGGTTTGACTAGCACCATTGAAGCTGACGATTAAATAGTAGAGTTTTAGGAATGTTATGGTTATTGTTGATCGCAATGCGGGTTAATAGTTGATTGGTAGCTAACTTTAACAGGGAAAAAATTGCTTCTTTACCTACACCAATGAGATTACTATGTTTCATTGGTGTTTTGTCTATTTTATGGTTGCCATTAGCAATTCCAATTCATTTATTTTTGGGTAATGATGCTAATTTGACTACCATTGTCACAATGAGCTTGCTATTTATCGAATTACTATTTTTATGGAAATTTTGGGGCAAGTTTGTATATCAAGAAAATAAAATTTTTACTCGTTATGGATTAGAAAAAAGCCGAAGAAATAGTCGAGAATTCTTTCAAGGTTTGGCTATGGGGTTTTGGCTTTGCCTGAGTTTATTTATTGTTGAATCACTTTTAGGATGGATCGAAATTGCTACTCCTAAACTCAGCTTGCTAAAAATTGTTGCTGAAGGTTTGCTGAGTGCTTTTGGAATTGGCTTGGCAGAAGAATTGGTTTTTCGTGGCTGGCTGTTGGATGAATTGCAGCGAGACTATAGCCAGAAAACGACCTTGTGGGTAGGAGCAACTATTTTTGCCTTGGCGCACTTTATCAAACCCATCGAAGAAATCGCACGAACTATAGTAACTTTTCCCGCGCTGATACTACTGGGTATTATTTTAATCATAGCTAAACAGAAATATGGCGATCGCCTGGGAATTTGTATTGGTATTCATGGGGGTTTGGTATGGGGTTATTACATCGTTAATGTTGGTGAATTAATTATATACACAAATCAAGTTCCAGACTGGGTTACAGGCATAGATAATAACCCTATTGCTGGGATAATGGGATTGATATTTCTGACTATTTTAACGTTCTTTATTGCTAAGGTTAAAAAGCGATCGCCAGAAAAAAATTAAATAAACCTGGTAATATTGCTTAATATTACTTAACCTATAGATATATATCGTTCCATCATTCTTTAATATCATGGGAAGAAAATATAAACGAAACGTATTATCTTGGCTTCTTGTCTTTTGTATAGGAACAGTCGGAATTTTTGGCTTTAGTCTTCCTGCTCAAGCCTTAAACATAGAAACTCAGCAATATTTCATCAAACAAATCAAAAAAGACAAAATATTATCAGTATCGCCCAATTTTCGCGGAGATCTAACACAGGCTAGCCTTTTACCTTCCTTAACGGAAATTAGCGAAAACTATCATATTAGAGCGACAAAATCTATCAAAGCAGAAAAGCTCAACGGTAAATTAGTCCCTGGCTTGATTGTATATGTAGAATCCAAGTCCGACTTTACTCCTGCTACCGTAGTAGCTAACAAACCTTAGTATCGCTATGCTTGAGTAATACATAGTAGGTAGCAGAGAATAAAATACTTATTACTTATTACTTCCGTACCGATCTACCAAAATAATCTTAACTAAATCTTGTACGATCGATTATGTCTTCTACCGCTCTAATTACTGGTGCATCCCAAGGTATTGGGAAAGCTACTGCCTTATTGTTTGCTAAAAAAGGGTACGATCTAATTATTACTGCCCGTACTAAAGATAAATTAGAATCTGTTGCCGAAGAAATCAGGAGCTTTGGTACTCGAGCATTAGCAATTACTACAGATGTAAGCGATCGCAATGCGGTAGAAGCATTGGTAAATTTAGGTATTGAGCGTTTTTCTAAAATCGATGTTTTGGTTAATAATGCAGGTATTTGTATGACTGCACCCATGTCTAAAACTACGATAGAAGATTGGGAGAAGATTATTAACGTTAATCTTTGGGGATATATCTACACTATTAATGTTTTACTCCCCCATTTTTTGGCAAGGAAGCAGGGAAGCATTATAAATGTGGGTTCGTTTGGGGGCAAAGTACCCCTGCCCAATATGACAGCTTACTGCACAAGTAAATATGCCATAACTGGCTTGACGGAAACTCTGCGCTTAGAATTAGAACCCCAGGGTATTCATGTATCGGGAATCCATCCAAGCGTTACCAACAGCGATTTTATGGAGCGTGCGGTATTTAGAGATAGCGATCCCGAGCAGATGAAGAAAATGTTGTCTACGCCTTTGGTTAGTCAACCAGAAGATGTAGCCAAGGCTATTTGGGATGCGGTTAAAAATTCCCAAGCCGAAGTAGTAGTGGGTTCGGCAAAACTTCCTACTCTTTTGCATCGTTTGTTTCCTGGCATTACTCAAGGAATGTTGCAGATGGCTACAAAATCTCAAGGGTAAATAGGTCTACATTAAGCTGTTAAAAATGATGTACGGTATTGATACCTTTTATCCCTCTTTACTGTGAATCGCGATCGCCTTAAATTTTATACCTGGATTTCTCAAATACCATTTCCCAAATCTTATCCAGGCAAAATCATGCTAGTGGCTTTTATTGGTACTCATATACCCCTAATTGTACTAATTATTGACGCTGCTTTTTCTTCTAAAACTTCTTCCAAGACGATTGTTTCTACTCTACTGATTACCTTACTGGCGACTTTAATTGGTACGGCAGTAACGCTGTATGCTCTGCACCATTTATTAGCTCCTATTGTACTTACCTCAAAAGTATTGCGCCGATATCTCCGACTTCAGCAACTAACCCCCTTGCCCACCAATTTTCAAGATGAAGCGGGTACTTTAATGGCTGATACGAATCGAACTTTGCGAGAGCTAAATGAAGTAATCAAACATTTAAGCGATTATGACAGTTTAACAGGACTACCTAATCGAAAATTATTTGAAACTCATATCCAGCGAGCCATATCCAATGCATGGGATCGACAGTTTGCTCTAATTGTCCTAGATATTGATGGATTAAAAAATATCAATAGCACTTTGGGCAGGGGTATAGGGGATTTATTGCTGAGAAAAGTGGCTCAAAGAATAATTACTCATACAGTATCAGGAGATATATTGGCACGCTTTGGCGGTGATGAGTTTGCTATTTTGCGCGTCAATCTCACCGATACTTCTGATAGTCCAGTCATGTTGTCAAATAGATTACTAGAAAGCTTATCAGACCCCTTATCTTTAAATAGAAAAACAATTCACTGTGCTGCCAAAATTGGCATTACTATTTATCCCTTTGATGGTAACAGCGTTGAGCGACTATTACAAAACGCCGATACAGCAATCCATCAGGCAAAACAGCAGAATCTAAATACTTATCAATTTTATTCTCCAGAAATTAATGCCCAGCTCAAACGCATCTTAGCTATTAAAGAAAACCTGCGTTACGCCCTTTCACAACAAGAACTATCAATTCATTATCAACCACGAATTGAAATTGCAACAGGCAATTTGGTAGCAGTTGAGGCACTGCTGCGTTGGCACAGCACCGAATTAGGGATTGTTTCTCCTGCCGAATTTGTTCCCATTGCCGAAGAAACTAACTTAATTGCTTCGATTGGAGAATGGGTATTGCATAATGCCTGTCTGCAAAATAAGCAATGGCAGCAAGAAGGTATTGCGCCAATGAGAATGTCAGTAAACCTTTCTCCATCTCAGTTTAAACAGGCAAATTTGATTGAGACGATCGATCGCATTTTAAAAGATACAAATTTAGATGTAGCTTATTTGGAATTAGAAATTACTGAAAGTCTTTTGATGGAAGATGTTGAAAAAGCGATCGCAACTCTACGGCAATTACAACAAAAAGGTATTTCTATTGCTTTAGATGATTTTGGTACGGGCTATTCATCCCTGAGTTATCTACAAAAGCTACCTATTAATACGTTAAAGATAGATCGTTCTTTTGTAACTAATATTGCTTCTAATCCTAGCGATGCCGCTATTTCTAAAGCGATCGTTTCCTTAGCTCAAAGTCTCAAATTAAACATCACTGCCGAGGGAGTGGAAAATAAAGAACAGTTAACTTATTTACGAAATCAGGGATGCGATGAAGTTCAAGGATATTATTTTAGTAAGCCTTTCCCAAGCGATCGCTTAAAAGATTTTTTAGCTAATTATCGCCTCAATTCTTAGAACAATTAACTAAAGCGATATATCTTTGATTTGATTCAACTCTGCGAAATCAAATAATTCTGGATCTGCCAAGTGAGAAGGAGTAACATTTTGCAGACTGCGAAAAATATTATTAACTTTGCCTGGGGTTTCTCTTTCCCAAGTCTGTAGCATCTGCTTGATTTGTACTCGCTGTAAATTCTCTTGGCTACCGCAAAGATTGCAGGGAATTATGGGAAACTCTCGCACTGTGGCGTATTTTTGTATTTCGGATTCAGTACAGTAAGCCAAGGGACGAATTACAATGTTTTTTCCGTCATTGCTTAGTAGTTTGGGCGGCATAGCTTTTAGTTTTCCGCCGTGAAACATATTGAGAAATAAAGTTTCAACAATATCGTCGCGATGATGTCCTAACGCAATTTTATTAATTCTTTCTTCTGTTGCAACTCGATAAAGAACACCCCGACGCATACGAGAGCATAAACCACACATGGTTTTACCTTCGGGAATTATGCTTGTGACAGTACTATAAGTATCTTGTTCGATGATGCGATAAGGAACATTTAAAGATGTTAAGTACTCTGGCAATACATGTTCTGGAAAGCCTGGTTGTTTTTGGTCGAGATTAACCGCCAAAAGTTCAAATTTAATCGGTGCTTTGCGCTGCAAACTGAGCAACATATCCAGCATGGTATAGGAATCTTTTCCCCCAGACAGACATACCATTACTCGATCGCCTTCTTCAATCATATTATAGTCAGCGATCGCTTTTCCTACCTGTCCTCTTAACCGCGCCTGGAGTCTTTTAAAGTTTTTAGAAGTGCGAGTTTTAGTTGCTTCCATGATTGCTGGGGATTAAAGTATTGCCGTTATTAGAATCAAAAATAAATATTTTGCTGAGATCGAATTTGAGAGAAATGCGATCTCCTTTTTTCCCGCGCCAAGTTCCATCAGCCAGTAAATTTAAACTAAGATTAGATTCTGGTGCAGTAGCTTTGACTAGAGTTTCCCTACCCAAAGGCTCAACTAAGTTTACCTGAAGTAATAAGCAGTCTTTATTATCATTTCCTGTTGCTACATCATAAAGAGTAATGTGTTCGGGACGAATACCAAGATCGAATTTTTGTCCTTGACTTGGTTGTAACTGCTGCAAAACTTTTGAATTTAACTGAATAAATTGATTATTAAAAATAATTAGTCGTCCATCATCATAAGTAACAGGCAAAATGTTCATCGGTGGATTACCTAAAAAACCAGCAACCATACTATTGATAGGATGAACATATATAGCTTGGGGACTACCTATCTGCTGTATTTGTCCATCATATAAAACCACTACCTTGTCAGCTAGAGTCATTGCCTCTACTTGGTCGTGGGTGACATAAACTGTGGTGATGCCAACTTTTTGATGAAGCTGTTTTAATTCTGCCCTAGTATCATCTCGCAATTGAGCATCTAAATTAGATAAAGGCTCATCTAACAAGAATACTAGAGGTTTGCGGGCGATCGCTCTACCCAATGCCACTCGCTGCTGTTGCCCTCCCGATAGTTGCTTTGGCTTGCGTTTGAGTAAATGTTCTATATCTAAAGATCGAGCCACTTCCTGCACTCTTCTGGCAATTCCTGACTTATCTTCTCCTCGCATTTTCAATCCAAAAGCCAAATTCTCCGCCACGCTCATGTGAGGATAGAGAGCATAGTTTTGAAATACCATCGCCACATCTCGCTGTCTTGCAGGTACATTATTAACCAAGCGATCGCCTATATAGAGATTACCACTAGAAATAGATTCTAGTCCTGCAATGGTCCTCAGTATAGTCGATTTTCCGCAGCCTGAAGGCCCAACTAATACCCAAAATTCGCGATCGGGAATATCAAAAGTAATATCCTTGATAGCGGTAACATTACCAAATTGACGAGTAATTCCCTGCAAGCTAACCTGAGCCATTTTTATAACCTATAACCACAGCGCGTTTACGCAAGCACCCCATGGGGGGCTTGACCAAGCAATGCTTGGTTGTACCTATAACCTATAACTAACTGCTGACTACTGACAACTAATCAAATTAATCTTGTTGATTTATAAAAACCGTTGTTACAATAGCCGTGTTTTATGGAATTGAAAGACTAAAATATATGGCTAGACTATCTGCTGTATTGCGCGATGGAGTTATTCTTAATAACCGTTACCGAATTATCAAGCAGATTGGTCAAGGTGGGTTTGGTAGCGCCTATTTAGCCGAGGACATTCATCGCTACAGAGAATTGTGTGTCCTCAAAGAATTTGCACCCCAGGTAGAAAGCGATCGCGATTTACGCAAAGCAGAAGATTTGTTTGAAAGAGAATCAGGCATCCTTTACAAGCTACAGCATTCTCAAATACCCAAATTTGAAGCTTTATTGCAAACCCGCGTTGATGGCAAACGATCTCTTTTCTTAGTACAGCAATATGTTGAAGGAGAAAGCTATTGGGAATTGTTAAAAAGTCGCGGTAAATTGACTGAAACAGAGGTCGTTAATATGATCTGGGAATTACTTCCTGTCCTAGATTATATTCATCGTGCAGACCTAATTCATCGCGATATTTCTCCCGACAATTTAATTCGTCGTGATAGCGATGGTAAGACAGTATTAATTGATTTTGGCTGTGTAAAAATAGCGGCAAATGCTGTTTCAGAATCAGCAGGAAAGTCTATTACCTTAAGTGGTAAAAAAGGTTATTCTCCTGACGAACAATTGCGTCGCGGTCAGGCTTTTCCCTGTAGCGATTTATATTCCTTAGCAGCTACTGCCATAGTACTCTTAACGGGAAAACAACCCGATCAACTTTACGATAGTCATCAAGGAGAATGGGACTGGGAATCTCAGGTAAAAGTCAGTCCTAGCTTAAAAAGAATCTTAAATAAGATGTTGGCATATAAGCCACGCGATCGCTATCAGTCTGCGGAAAAAGTAATTCAAGTTTTAACTAAGGAAAAAGATTCTGGTTTAAAAAATACTGCAACTGAGATAGTTAACAGCTTTGTTTCTCGTATGAAAACTCTAATAGTTGCACCAGGAGACATCCCAGATTCTAGTTATAGCAGCAGCAATTTTACTTCCAAATTATATGGCACTGCTTCCCACGTCCGTACTAGAGCAACAAACATTTCCCGTCAGGCTACTCGTATTCCGAGAAAAGAAGATTTGAAAAAAGTTAAACCTTGGCAATGGGGAGCAATTAGTGCAGGGTTTTTCTTGATTCCTGGTTTGATTAGTTTTGCCGTAATTAAAATCAGAATGACTGATAGCCTTATTTTTAATCCCAATCAAGAAACTGAATATTTTGTTATTGCTCAAACAGAAAAAAATGTACAACAAAATATTTATCAACGAGTTGAATCTTTAAATATTGATTCTAGTGCTTTTTATAAACAGGTAGATATTATTTTTCACGAACAGTATCCAGAATTAGAAGGGGTGCAGTTAACTGAAAAAGTGGAACACAAAACCTATCGTGAAATTTGGTATCAAATTGCGGAAAATTTATTAAATCGTAAGGAAAGAAACAGATAGTCGACTACTATATTTTCAGATCATTTAAGATACATCCAACAGGTTTTTAGAAACTATTTGTGACACTAAACTATTCCCAAATAAAATCTAACTCAATTAATAGCTCAGTTGTAATGAAATTAGCTAGAGGTTTTAAGTTGAGAGTGTAAGTATTCATGTCTCAAGTTGTTTAAATACTTCTTAAATATAAGATATTCGCTGAAAGCGATCGCTATGTTCTTTCGTTTTCTAAATTTTTCAAAAATATAATTTAGTGGTTTGTGCCATTACGTTATACTTAGCTAAGTTTACTTAACTAAGTCATGAAACAAATTAATATCCACGAAGCGAAAACCAATCTGTCTAAGCTTTTAGAAAAGGTGGAATCGGGGGAAGACATTATTATTGCCAATCGTGGAATACCAAAAGCGATCTTGAGTAAATATGTCCCTCCAGAAAATTCAATTTCAAACAGCCCTTTGGGTAGATATGCGGGAAAAATAAAAATTAGTGATGATTTCGATGATGAAGATGATGAAATCAATCAGCTTTTTGGAATCTAATATAGAATGAGATATTTACTAGATACTTGTGCCTGGATTTTTTTACTAACCGATCCCGATAGGTTAAGCAAACTACAGCAAGAAGCAATTTTACATCCTCAACATAAAATTTACCTTTCGGTTGTTTCTGCTTGGGAAATGTCTATCAAAATAACTAAAGGAAAGCTTGAGCTACCCAAATCTCTGGATGAACTTGTTTTTGAATCCTGCGTCAAAGATGGATATATAATTCTCGATCTGGATATTTTTAGCGTTTTGAATGATAAAAAACTGCCTTATTATCATAGAGATCCATTTGACAGAATGTTAATATCTCAAGCTATTAATAATGACTTGACTATTATTACAACAGATACAAAATTTGCTGATTACGAAGTTAAACTGCTTCACTAACATGGACAACAAAAGCTAGATAAGTTTGATTTTTTATCACAATTTGAGATCGCTTTTTACTTTTGAACTCCGAATGAATATTTTTGAAAGTTTGTTCATAAATGCGATCGCTTTTACATCTGTTAGACTATTATGTACAGCAATACGTACGTAAAATTATGTTCTCATACGAAATCACTAATCCTACCGATGCTAGAAAAGGGTTTTTTAAATTATTAGAGCAAGTAGCCGAAAACCATCTAGTACATTTTGTGAATCGGCGCGATGGCGAAAATGTAGCTTTAATTTCCGAATCAGATTTAACTAGCTTGGTTGAAACTGTATATCTTCTCCGTTCCCCTGCGAACGGTAGTCGTTTATTAAATGCGATCGCTGAATCTCAATCGGGAAAAATCCAACCTCAATCAATAGCAGAATTAAAGCAAGAATTAGGAATTGATGGCGAAGAAAAAACGGTCTAAAAAGAGTAAAGATGAGCCATTACAGCCTGTCTTTATTCATCGCGTTCCTGGTTTTAGTTCTCAATTTAAAGAAGATTTAGGCTGGTGGTTTAAACAAGATTCTAAGAAAGCCTACAAAATTTTGGATTTGGTAACAGCAGTAATGCAAGATCCTTTTAAGGGAATTGGCAAGCCAGAACCTCTCAAGTATATGGATGCTAATATTTGGTCGCGAAGGATCGATCTAGAACATCGATTTATTTATAGCGTCGGTAAAAGTCAAATAGATTTTTTATCTTGCAGATTTCACTACGAGTAAATAATTGCGATCGCCTTTTTATTCTTTACATCGTTAAAGCGATCGTGAATCTGCGCGAATTATTTTAAACTCTGAAACAAAATCAATAAAATATGAACAAATGAGCAAGAAAAAGGAAAAATGGGATACAAGTAAAATACTACATCCTTTTTCTATTAATCATCGAAGAGCGTCAAACAGTAACCATTATTACTCCAGTCATATTTCCAATTTAGAAGAATTAAAACAAATCATTGATTATTGTATAAAAAACAAAATCAATAAATTAGACTTGAATTTTTCGTCTAGTTATGAATCCATTATTCCTGATTCTATAGGAAATATTGTCAGCTTAGAATATTTGGGAATTAATGAGGTCAGGTTTATAGATAATATTCCTGATACTATTGGCAAACTATCAAATTTGAAAGTGCTTTCAGTTCAAGGCTGCTTATATGGTTTGAAGCAGTTACCTGAGACTGTCAGTAATTTAAAAAACTTAGAAAAATTGTATATTTCTGATTGCTGGCAGCTTAAATATCTTCCTTCAAGTATTGGTAAATTGCAAAACCTAAGATCGCTAAATCTTGTTGGCTCGAGAAGCGAGTTGTCTAGTCTAGAAGAATTACCAGACAGCATCGGTAATTTGGTCAATCTGCAAGAGCTTTCAATCATCAGTACTTATATTAAATCATTGCCTGATACTATTGGTAATCTATTGAATTTAAAACGATTGGTAATTAGTGGTAACAGAAAATTAAAATCACTACCTAAAAGCATCGGTAACTTTAAAAACCTAGAAACAGTAGATCTCCGAGATGGTTTCTTAGTATTTCTTCCAGACACTATTGATGGCTGGATAAACATCAAAGAACTAGATCTCAGCAACAATCAATTAGAGTTCCTACCTGAAGCAATTGGCAATATGGCGTGGCTAGAGAATCTAGATGTCATGAATAATCGTTTGACGGATTTACCAGAAAGTATTGGTAAATTATCAAGCTTAAAGCATGATATATACGCTTATGGAAACAGCTTTCAATCATTCCCTGACAGCATTCTTGAATTACCAGTAGATGTCAAATATTGACATACTTTACCTTCATTTCCTGACTTGTAAAAAAATCATCCTTGTCAGAAATATACAAGTTCATGTATCATTGATGATTGTGGTTAAAACTGGCAAATCTCACCTTATAGATCATAGATATAACAATCTAATCATCCCCCTTAGTCAAAAGGATCAACCATGAAGACTAAATAAGGGAGTTTTTACAAGGATAAAAACAAACTTGTTATGGGGTAAGTGAGAAATTTATAGGATTTGCTACCTCCTTAAAAGAAACTGAGGGATTAATTTCTTTAAGTCTTTGAGGGTCAAGGTAACTTTGATTAGAGACAGCTAACGCTGAATCTAGCCATAAATCTTAGAAAAAATTATATATTTGCTGCTGTACATCTTAATTTATGGCGGTTTAACCAGAGGCTTGTTTGTGTGTAGACATAAACGCCTTTCATGGTGAATACCACCTCAAGATGATTACTTTTTTGTCAGGCAAAATTACACCGTACTGGCTAGCAGTCGCCAGCGGTGCATAACCTTGTTGTGTTGCAATTATAGAGAGGCTAAAACTCGTGTCTGTCGGTATTCTTGGCACTAAATTAGGCATGACCCAGGTTTTTGATAAAGAAACAGGAGATGCAATTCCTGTGACTGTAGTTCAAGCTGGGCCTTGTGTCGTAACTCAAATAAAAACAAAAGAAACAGACGGCTATAGCTCAATTCAAGTTGGCTATGGTGAAGTCAAAGAGAAAGCTCTATCCAAACCCGAATTGGGTCATTTAGGTAAAGCTGGTGCTAGTCCTTTGCGTCATCTAAAAGAATATCGTCTTGAAGATACTGCAAGCTATGAGCTAGGCAAAACTTTAGATATTTCTGAAATTTTCAATACAGAAACTACTGTAGACATTAGTGGTAAAACCATGGGGCGTGGTTTTGCTGGCTATCACAAACGTCACAACTTCCATCGTGGTTTGATGAGTCACGGTTCAAAAAGTCACCGCGCCCCTGGCTCTACTGGTGCTGGTACAACTCCTGGTCGTACTTACCCTGGTAAGAAAATGGCTGGACGTTATGGCGGTAAGCAAGTAACTACTCGCAAACTGAAAGTTGTCAAAGTTGATGCAGAACAAAACTTGTTGCTCATCAAGGGTGCAGTCCCAGGCAAACCTGGATCTCTCCTTAGTATTTCTCCCAGCAATATTGTTGGACAGTAATCGCAGCTTGCTGATTATTTAAAAACAACTAGAAAGATAACAAACAAATAACTATGGTTAATTGTGTAGTCAAAAATTGGC
>CAKZYI010000256.1 GCA_937884735.1 uncultured Pleurocapsa sp. | reverse complement strand
TTTCTATGCAATACTCCTCGATCTCTGTGATGAAGTTGCAGACGAGCTTACTTTGCCTTTCGATTCTATCTCTGTAGAAATGGTTTTTCGCGGGATTTATCACTTTACTCAAGCATTCAATCAAGAACATACCACCAATCTTGTTCGCTATTTAACCGCGCCAGAAAATTGTGACTTGGGAATAGTCAAATCCCCTCGTCCAAAACGAGCTAAACCTCCTCTTGACTTGTCTCCGTTCCCCGCTTGACAAATAGCAGAAAGCCTTAACTTGTCACCAATGGCTATTAGCTATAAGCTAGTTAGAAGAATTTCAAATGTTTCCTAATATGCAATCTTTTTTAGCAGAGTTTGCAAATCATAAATGTAGCGAACAGGAATGCCTTTCTAGCTTAGAGCCTAAAGCTTAGAGCTTAGAGCTTTTTGACAATGTTCAAACAATAGAGAAATTATGGTAAAAGCTACTAAAACACCTGCAAAGTCTGCTAGTAAAAGTAAGAAAAATGGGTGTACGTTAACTGTTAAACCTAAAGTATTATTGAGTAATTTAACCTTACTCAATGCAGCAGTAACTAGCAATCAGCAAGGATTAGATCGTTTGTGTATTGAAGTCGGCAATGGTCAAAGTATTTTTAGCGTGGGCGGAGATATCGGAGTCAGAATTACTCATAAAGCTAACAAAACCTCTACCTCCCCGACTGTACAGGTGAGTTGCAGACAGCTAAAAAACTATGCTGCTACTCTAGATAATTCCAATCACAAACTGCATCTTTCTCTCGAACAGGTAGCGATCGCCAATCAGAAAGAGACTTACCAACATAGCCTCATCACCTACAAAGATACAATTCCCGAACATAATGCAGATTTTACTGCTGTAGCCCAAGTTAAAGCTTCAGAATTTAAGCAGGCATTAGATCGGGTTACGCCCTTTGCTGACAGCGATATCAAAAGTATTATTAGCGGAATCTGTCTTCAGCTTCAAGCAGTAACAAATGAGTCAACAGAAGAATCCGAATCTTTGGAGTTGACGCTAACTGGTCTTTCCGAACCAGGAATGGGTCATATTACACTACAGGTCGTCGATTCAGTAGAAAATGATGACATGGGTGCAGTAGATAACCTGGTTTTAGTTTTGCCCAAAAGAGCAGCAACTTTTATTGCCAACAATGCCGAGGACTTTACCCTGTCTATTTCTGAAAAGTCAGTTAGATTCAGTTGGGGAAATGTTGAATGTACCGTGCAGACTCTCAAAGGTAAATTTCCCGATTTGGAAAAAATTAAAGCATCTGTTGCTAAAAACGATACTTCAGTCGAGTTTAATCGGAGCGAACTTCAAGCAGCATTGAAAAGACATCAGGTAGCATCTTCCGAGATCGAATTCAGGATTGATGCTGAAGAATGCACCTTAACTCAGTCCACCGAAGCAGGTAGTGGTGCAGAAAATATCTACTGTAGTAATGATAATGATGATGCTGAAGAACCGATTAGACTCAGCTTACCGATTGATTATTTAGTTAAGGTAGTCGCTTCAGTCAAATCAGAAACGATCGGGCTTCAATTAAATCTAGTTCCTGAAGAGGGAGAGGATGTAGCCTGTAACAATATTTTGGTTGAGGATGATGATGCCATGTACTGCTTAACTCAGTTGGTTGCGGAATAGTTGAGTGAAGGCAGAGGGCAGAGGGCAGAAGGCAGAAGGAACAATGAATTAGTGATGAAACTGAACCTCTCACTATCCCATTAATTGAACAAAGGGGTCTTTCGAGTATGCGCTATGTGTAATTATACTGTTAGCTAAGATTTTAAACCCATGCATAAAAAGGAAGAAGTTGAACTAAACCTTCTGCCATCTGCCTTAAAACTTCTGCCTTAAAGGGCAAAGCCCGATAGTGAGTCCTGTCGGACAGGTGAGGTGAATTAAAGTACTCAGACTTTTGGTTTGGGTACGGTAAGAAATTTAGGAAGAGATGAATTTACCAATAAAGTATCGACCGATTGAATTTGCTCAGGTAGTAGGACAAAGGGTAGCAGTGGCGATCGCTCAAGCAAGTTTGCTGCAAACACCATTACAGACTACTTTTCTATTGGTAGGGGCTTCTGGTTCTGGCAAAACTACTCTTGCTAGAATCATGGCAAGAAGCCTGAATTGTAAGGAAAAAGTAGGAGTCGAACCCTGCAATGAGTGTAGTAGCTGTCTGAGTCATCTTAATGACAACCATTTAGCAATTAATGAGATTAATGGTGCGGATAAAAATGGTGTAGATGATGTACGAGGCATTATTGAAAGATGCCAGGTCAACACCATAGACTCAAAATATCGGATTTTCATAATCGATGAGTGTCATCAAATGAGCAAGCCCGCCCAAAATGCCATGCTCAAGCTGTTGGAAGATCCTCCTCAAGACACAATTTTTATTCTCTGCACTACTGAAGAAGATAAATTACTCGAAACCATTCGCTCGCGGGCAAGGATTCTACGATTTCAAACTGTATCTCGCGATCTCGTTACAGGGTATCTATTAAATGTTGCCTATCATGAAGGAATTGCCTTAAGCGAAGAAGAGGCGCAAAGGATTTATGAATATAATAGAGGTTCGATCAGACAGTCATTATATGCGAAGCGGTATCCTTTAGGACAAACTTTAGGAACGGTTGGCGATCGCGTTTCAGTTGCCGATCTCTGTCCCCAAATTGCTAGAGAAAGTTTACAAGATTTGTTTCTTGCCTTTGAAAATCGAGACTACATCCAACTCGATCGGGTTCTGCAAAGAGTTTGCGATCGGGGATTTTATCCCAAGCAGCTTCTAGTGGAGTTTATAGATCTAACAATTGAGATTATGGCTATGCCTAGAACCAGTCCTCATTTTGTGGCTAATGCCGATCGGATGTTAAAGGTCGTTATTCCCGCTATTAGTAAGTCGGGTAATAGTTCTAACGCTCAAGTCAAGTGTCGTCTGACTTTGTATCATGCTCTTACAGTTTGGCAACCATTGGAGAATAAAGAGACGGTAGAAGCAACTCAGATAGATGTACCTCCTGTCACTTTGCCTCAGTCTTCATCTGATATGTTAGTCAATCGAGTGCAGACTCAACCTCAATTAGCTCAAGCTTTGCAAACTGCGAATCAAATCGCTACGAGTCAGTTACCGCAGTCCTCTTTCTCTGCACCCCAATATCAATTTGCATTTCCTACAGGACACAGACCATATACTCCTCAGCAATAAGGAGAGGAGTTCGACCAGTCCTATCTATTATTTCGGACTGGTTAGTCAATATTAAATATTTTCATCTCATGCTATTTATTCTTACAGGCAACGATCGAGCCTTAATCGAGCAACACATAAAACAGATACTCGCTAGCTACAGATTAGAAAAGTATTCTACTTCAGAAGACATCAAACAAGCTTGCATTAACTGCTTGACTCTTAATTTAACGGGCGAAGTTACGGCTACAGTTTTAGAATTATCCGAGAGGGAATCAAAACATTTGGATCTAAGTCAGATTCCTCGACTCAACAAATCCAAAAATCTACTTTTTCTAATTTTAGAAAATCTCGACAGCAGAACTAAAGTAGCTCAAGCTCTCAAGCCATATATAGTTAGTGATTCTAAACTACCTTCAAATTGGAACGATCGAGCCATAGGTCGCGGAATAGACTTTTACGCCGATCGACTTGGATTGAATCTGTCTTCTGAGGTCAAAGAATATCTTCGCCATGCTCTTAATAACAATTTCTCCATGCTGCGTAATGGTTTGGAGACTATTGCGGTACTGTCTAACAATCCAAATTTGGCTTTAGTTCGGGAAGTAATCCCTTCAGAATACGCCAGTGCTATCGAACTCAAAAAAATGATTCTGC
>CAKZYI010000255.1 GCA_937884735.1 uncultured Pleurocapsa sp. | reverse complement strand
AATTCATCAAGATGGCGAGATTTGAGCCAGCCCAAATTGACTAATGATAGTCAGTTAGAAAATATTAAATCCCATATAGACTTGGTTTTATTATCCCTAGAGGCGATCGCCAATATTAGTTCAGAAGCAATCATAGAAGCAGCTAAAGATTTAAACTTAGAATCAGTCTTAAACGATCGCATAACTTTATGGCGTTTGAGATCTTCCAATCCTCATCGTAAAAGCTCTGGAGGTAGAAAAAAATTAGATGTAGAAGAAGCAAGATCCCTAGTATTAATTATTTGTCACTTAGCAAATAAACATCAAGAATTATTACGCCGAGCAGTTAGTCTTCTAGAACAGGTAACAGAACAAAATACTCCTCCTTATGAAATTTCTCTATTAGGTAACTATCTTGACAATTTCATTAATTACTATCAAGAAAGAATTACGATAAATCCAGATTTTTCCAACGAATATTTGTCAGAATTAGCCTGGAAACTATTGATTAGTCTCTTATTTTATAGCGGTCAAAATGGACATCGTTTATTATGGATTGCTATTTTTGATGCAGCAAAAAAATCGGCTTTTTAAAATAAAAATATTTCTATTTCATGTTAACCACTCTTCATCGTTTTACTCCACCAACCTGCACTCTAGAAATCAAAGGTAAAAAATCGCCCCTTTCTCGCTGGACAGAGCAAGATTTACTCAAAGAATTTAAGTTCAAGCTGAGTTTTGACGACCCTCGTTTATCTAGCGATAAACAAATTATGGTTACAGGCGATCGCCTTACCTTAGAACAGTTGAAAATCGCAGTAGACAAATATACTCAAAAAAATTTATATAATTCTTTTATATCTAAAGTAGACATAGAAAGCGATCGTAATTATCAGAATAATCAGCCTTATTTAAAACCAAAAGGATTGACTAATCATGAGCTGTATTTTGGCAATTTAAAACATGATAGTGCTGAAGAAAAAATGACTCTTAGCACCGTACAGTTATTTGATTTAGTAACAGCATTAGAAGCATACAGTAGTCAAATCAAAGCTTTACCCGAACTCCAACAAGCTCAATCCAAAAAAGCAATTCCTTTTTGGGGTGGAATAGCAGCTTTAGCTTTATTTACCGTTGGTGTTACGGCTATTTTACCTAGAACTGCACCCATGGAAAATATAGCCTCTTCTCCTGAATCACAGTCTTCTAGTCGCATTTCCCAATTTGATGATGTAATACCTCCAGAAGAACCCCCTGCATCAAGAAAAAAAGCTGTTCGACCCAAAATTAATGAATCTATCTCGTCAACAAAAAGACTGCCGCCTCCACCAGCAGTAGACACTCCCAAACCAAAACCAAATATACCAGATCCTGCTGATTACCCCTTATTTCAGGTAGAGCGTCAGTCAGGATTGAAGCAACCAACTAAACCAGAAACAACCAAAAAAGAACAAGTAGAATCTATCATCTCATCAACTCCTGAAATTGCTTTAGAAACAACCCCTCAAATAGAACCAGAAATAGCTAAATCAAACAACTCAGCAATAGATATTTTGGAAGAATCAGATCTAGCAGGTGGGAATAATAACACCAAAAATGTTCCATCAAAGCCAAGTCAAGCTCAAGAAATAAAAACTTATTTTAAAGATAAGTGGCAACCACCAGCAGAGCTAAAACAAAGTCTAGAATACCGTTTATATCTAAACTTTGATGGTTCAATAAAACGAGTAGTTCCTATTGGTAAAGCTTCAGAATTATATTTAGATAAAACTAACATTCCCGTTAAGGGAGAAACATTTATTTCTCCTTTGAATAAATCCCAAAAGTCCATAATTCGCTTACTTTTAAATCCTGATGGCGGAATCAAAACCTTTGCTGAATAAAACTCTTATTTTTACTCTTTAGCTAATCTTGGCTAGTAAAACAACCCATAATAACATTAACTTCTTAACTGAACTGGCATAACCAAATAAGTCATATCCAATCCACCCAAAGGACTAAAAATAACTGGCTGATGACCTTCATTTAACTGCATTTTTATTTCTGGGGCAGACAATGCCTTTAATCCATCCATCAAATATTTAATATTAAAGGCAATTTCAATATCCTCTCCGATAATTTCTGCGGGTAAAGACTGCTTGGCATTACCAATATCTTGAGCATCTGCTGACACCGTAAGCTCTCCCAAATCATTGCTTAGACTGAACTTAACTAAATTATTTTTCTGCGCTAGAACTGCAACTAACTCCAAGCCACTCAATAATCTTTAGCGATCTACAACCATTTCGCGAGCAAAATCTTTAGGAATTAACTGTCCGTAGGCAGGATAATCTCCTGGTATTTTTGCACTAGTTAGCAGGCGATCGCCTAATTCAAAGATCATCACTACATCATCAAAACTCACTTTGACCCGATCTGTTGAACTAGCATCACCCAAAATTCTTTCTAACTCTCGTAATGCCTTAGCTGGAATAGTAACAGCAAATTCAGGTAAATCCACTGTGGATTCCGCTTCGATATCTTTCCCATTCAAATCCGTCGCTACCACGGCTAAACGATGACTGTCAGTAGCAGCGAATTCCAGAATGTCTGTGTTGTCCCCTTCTCCCAAGGCTTTAGTTTTGAGATGTACCCCTGTAAGAACCTGTTTTGACAATTCAGTAGAAGCGGCAAACAAACAGCCTCCCAATCCTTCATTCAGCAAGGCTATGGGCAATTCCATCTTTTGTTCTCCTGCACCTGTAAGCTTAAATTCACCTCCAACGGAACTAATAGTGGCAATAAAACTTTCTTCTTCATCTCCTGCATCGAGAGTAATTTCCATTTCTGGCAAACGAGTTACGATGTCATTGAACAATTTAGCTGGAAGAGTAATCCTGCCTCCTTGCACAACTTCGGCATTGAAACTAGTTTTAATTCCCATGCTGCCATCAAAAGCAACCATACTGACTTTTTGAGTAGCTTCTGTTGCAATCATCAAAACGTTAGCCAATACCGCAGGTTCAGCACGAGAGGGAACAGCACGACTGACAAGAGAAAGGTTATTTTTGAGATCGCTTTGACTACAAACAATTTTCATTTCAAAATTGGCAGGTAAACACTTAATACAATTGTACTGTTAAAACTAAGGACTAAAAGCAGAAATATAAAAGCTATGAACAGTAATACTCAAGAGTCTTACTTTACATCAACAGCGTCGTA
>CAKZYI010000254.1 GCA_937884735.1 uncultured Pleurocapsa sp. | reverse complement strand
GTTAACAAAAATGATTTCATCTTCAGCCTGAATAGGTTTTAAATTACTACTATCTTTCCCAAACCGATCTTTTCAGTAATTTTACTACTAATTAATGCCAATTGAGCAGCGCGATCGCGATTAGGTAAAAGATCTTGATAGCAACTATCCGTATCTTCATCAGCAAAAATAGCTTCCCCACTCATACCGTCAACATCTCTTAGTTTGAGATTATTTTCTTCTTTGACATAATATTCTTTGACATTGCTCAACAGTTGGCTAAAAGCTGTAGTTTTTGTAGTTAGTTCGCTAACGTGATGCTGTAATACTTTTACGATGGTTAATGCTTCTCTAAATAAAGACGATTCGTAATTATCTTTAATTAGTTTACTAACCTGTCCGACTATTCTTTTCGCTTCGTCTTGAACCTGGCTAGTTTTTTGTTTCTCTCTGGGAATAAAAGCTCTTTTTCCTTCAATATCTTCAATAGTTTGTTGTGCGTCTTTCCACTTTCGCTCAACAGCTTCTAGGGAATTAATTAATTTAGTACTAGCAATTCTATCTTCTAATTCTCGGTAAGATTTATTTAGCTCAGTAGTTAAAGATTCTAACCAAGCGCGAGTATTTGTTAAAGAGAAATCTATATTATTCGGATTGAGCAATTGAGTTAGATAATTATCAATATCCCTGATATATTCTGCGGTAAGGCGATCGCGTTGCTGCTGCAAGCTTGTCAGCCATAACCCTCTACTGCTATCACTTTCCCCTGGCTGTACTTTCCGAAACTCACTACGAATTTCTCTCCCCAACTGAGCAACAACATCCTGTCGTTCGTCACGGTTTTGGATTTCTGCAATATTATTCTCTAAGCGATTTTTCCAGTTACTTAAAGCATTACTAAAAGTTTTACTACCGTCAGTAGTCGCTTGCTGTAACTTATTAGCAAACCCATTATCGTTACTATCGCGATCGTACCAAAGATCTATAAAACCAGCTAATAAATTATTGGGGTCGGCGCTTTGTCCTTCGCCCTGCAACCAAAAATCAACTAATTTAATTTTAATACGGTTAAAAGATACCTGTACTGTCACATCGCGCGGGAAATATATTTCTGCTAAACCAAATGTTAAATAACGCTGAGTATTAGGACGAGGATGTTCATCTGTTTTGATTGTAGACTTCAAATAGTTATCCCTATTTGCGCTAAGTGCTGGGGCTAATTCTCCTGCAAAGTCCAAAGTAATTTTATGAGCAATAACATTACATAGCTTGCTTTTTTCTAAGATTTTATAATTACTTTTAGTGCGATTAGAAACTAAATAAACATATTCAAAAGGCGGACGGGATTCGTCAACAAATTCCAAATTCTGTAGGTCATATTCTGCTTTAAATGTTGTTCCCGCACTAGCATAATAATTTAATTCCTTTAATGCTGCATAGGTATTAGCATACTGGTCGGAAGTATCGCCATAAAGTTGAGGGCTCATCACTAAATAACTAACAATTTGTGCATCATCATTACCGTACATTTGACGCAGACAATAAGCTATATCTAAAAATACTCCGCTACCAGTACCACCACACAGAGAACCGACAACAAAAACGTTTAGTTTATCGTCCACACTCCAATTATTGCGGATCATAAATGCACCGTGTCCCCGCGTTCTTAGTTCGGCTGATTCAATAGCAGCCTTGATTTTTCTATAGTTATGAAAAAAAGCTAATCTGCCGACAGGACGAATTGCCTGTGCTCCTTCATCGATCGCTTTTAAATTATTTAATAGGTGTGGTGGAAACCAGCTAGAAATATTACTATAAACTCCAGGCGAACCATCATAATTACTAACATTCCTTGATAACTCCCGCGTCATATTATCGACTTCCGATCTTGTCATCGTTGCTGCCACTTTTTCAGCATCGCTAAAGCGCAAATCAACACCATGATAAGCATTTCCCGTTCGCAACCCCGTAGTATTACTCGCGCCCTTATCCGTATCAATATGAACAAAGCTAATTATTGGTAGCTGTTTAAAATCTCCATAACGCTCCACTATCAAACGACGAATACGCATCAATACATCTCGCCCAGTACCTCCCAAGCCAATACATACGGTACGGTTTATCCTTTGAGATTGAGCTTGTTCAAATTTCATGATTTTTACTTCTTGTTTTGCAATTTACTTAGAAATTTTTATACTTATTTCAAAATCTTTGCCATCAAAAGGACAATTAATAATAAAGCGATCGCGAGTAATTTCTATTTCCTTATCTACTTCGCGATCGCGATATACAACTGGTACTGTTTTTGTCGGCTTCAAATAAATTTTATATCCCTTTCTAACCAAACTTCCCCTAATATCTTCACCAGGACAAGAAATACCATTCAAACTATTATCACCGATCACAATTTTTTGCTTGTGTTTTAAATAGCAAGTCTGTGGTTCATAATCATCGTCAGAATCAAAAATTATTTTGATTTTCCACTTTTTATTAAGACTTATAAAGTGTCTAGTAATAAAACCAACAGTTCCTAATAAAATAATTGTGATTAAGGTAGGAAATGCCAACAACTTCAAAACATAAGGCGTTACTAAGCAAGTTTCCTTTCCTCCAGGTGCAGGGGTACAAAACTCTTGCACTGTAGGCGGAATATCTACTACAGAAAGTTCATAGGTGCGATTGTCGTCAGTAGTAATAATTTGCGATCGTTTTTCTAATGGTAAAGCCTGTAGCCAACTTTTTCTCTCTTGACTCAGTGAAGAATCAGAACTTCGAAAAGGGCTTTTTGCAGGAGTTTCCACCCAAGTATCCGAATCAATGCCAGAATCTGTTAATAAAGGCGCATCCGTAAGCCAAACAATAGACTGAGGCTTAGGTGCAATATTATTCTGCAAACGACACTGATTGAGTTGGGCTAATCCTCGATAAGCAAATAATTCAGCATCTTGAATATCAGTGTTACTGAGATTGATATCCGATTCAAAAGGCAGAACATTTAAAATCTGTTCGATGTTTTCTGGTTTACCTTTAAATTCAATACCTTTTTGTGGCGATAGGGGGTCAACTCCAGGCTGTAGAGGATTAACTTTCGATGCAAAAGGAACAACATAAACCGTATCCCCCGATCGTAAACTATCTTCTATAATCTGAGTTAAACGCAAACGCCCTTCTGCATTCAAACCAACACTTTCAGTTAGATCG
>CAKZYI010000253.1 GCA_937884735.1 uncultured Pleurocapsa sp. | reverse complement strand
AGATAATCGCGGTAATAAAATTCAGTATATTAAAACTACTTTTAAAATTTGGGACGACACCACCAATAAAGGTTTTCCTGGGCTGTGGTGGGGACACTACAAAGATGAAATTCCTGTTATGGGAAAGTGTGAAGCGATCGCAGAATTGGATTTTAATACCTTCAGCAAGCAGTATGAAATTAGATTGGTTGCTGTCCGTTTGATGTCAGAAAATTCTTGGTTAAGTTCCGCTGGCGACAACTCTCATAACATTATAGATCTGCGTTCTACTCCTCAAGAATTGGATAACCTAGAAGTACCTGTGAACCAAACTAATATTCTAGAAGAATGTCCTCAAGACTGGGGAGATATTCGACGAGAATATAATCAAGCTACTCAATGCGATCGCTCTTTAGTTTTAGCTTATAGTCCCGATATATCCGAAGATGAACTAATAGTTTGGCAACAATTAGTTGGCATAGTTAAATACCTCGTCCGTACCCAAAAAACAGTAACTAAATCAGACTTGCAAACTAAATTGAATATTGGCGATCGCTCTTTCTATTTAGGATTACAAGCCTTGAAAAAAGCTGGATTTACATATTTTTGGGAACAAAATCATTATCAATTTTCTTTCGATTCAAAAGCGATTGATTTAGGAATGCGATCGTCTATCGAAGACTTTGTTTTGGCAATTAAAGAAGAAAGATTTCAGCAAAAGTATTTTTATCAAGTTCCCTTATCTACTATTAATAAACAATTATTAAACCCTATCTAGTTTGAAGCGAGTGAAAACAATATAAAACCTATTTATATACTGGAAACTCAACTTAAAGTATCGTTGACAAAAATATTTTCTTTCGGATTAAATCAAGCATGAAACCTCAACAAACAGCGAAAAGGTATGACCGCATAGCAAGCTGGTGGAAAGAACACATGAAAGACTCGAAGTATGGTGTTTCTCAACTCAGACAAGCTATTCAGCTTACAGAAAATAGAGGTTTTGCACTTGATATAGGTTGTGGAAGTGAGGGACGTTTTATTGATGTTATGCTTCACTCTAACTTCAATGTTGAAGGATTAGATATTTCCCAAAATATGATAGAGCTTGCTAAAACCCGCCATCCTAATGTCAAATTTTATACTGGGGATATATGTGCTTGGAAACTGCCAAGAAAGTACGATCTGATCTCAGCCTGGGACAGTACATTTCATCTTCCAATTGAGTCGCAAAAGCCTGTTTTAAAGAAAATATGCGATGGCTTGGCAAAAGACGGTGTTTTTATTTTTACTTGTGGCGAAGCCGAAGTTAAAGAAATTACTGGCTCATTTGCAGGAGAACAATTCTATTACAGTACATTAGGATTGCCAGAGTTCATGCGTTTATTAGATTGTTTTGGTTGCCAAATCAAACATCTCGAATACGATCAGTATTCCAAAGTTCATATCTATATCATTGCTCAAAAAATCTAATTTATTCATTCAGAATTTTTAGCTTTTGCAAACTCTTATTGTATTCACAACACTACCTGTAACTTCCCTTATCAGATCGAGAAAGCGATCGCCTTTTATCCCACCTCAACAGATTATCTAGATTTAGACAGGTTAGCTGATAGAATTTAGCCTGATTCGTATGAGAACGGGATTTTTAGTTAATTCTCGCTTAATTAGGGGAGTATGGCGATCGCATGAAAAAATTGTGGGTGGGTTTGGTAAGTTCGATTGTGTGGTCAAGTTTCAATACCCACACTGTTAATGCTCAAACTCAGAGAGAAAAAACACCCCAAAACCAATCTCTTCCCTCACAAATAATTTTTACTCCTCTAGCGGAACAATTATTTTCTCAGCCAACAGCCAAACATTTGGGTAAAGGCGAAGTATTTATTAATCTTCATACCCGTACTTTTTTCTTTCCCGACTTGGTTGCAGGGGCAGTAGATAATGACGATAGTGCGGTTAATTTTAATACTGGCTTTAGTTGGGGTATTACAGATGATTTGCAGTTGACTCTACAGTTTCAGCATGTAGATAGTAGCTCTCCCGTTAAACAAGGTGATTTTATATCAGAGCGTACCGAGGATAATGAAGCTGCCCTCGAATTGAAATACAACCTGTGGCGCAACGAAGCTAAAACTACCTCCTTGAGTGGTGTATTAGGTGCTTCTTGGGGTACTCGTGGATTTATGTTTACCCAGGGAGGAGAAACTACAGAGATTAATAATCGAGATATTTTTGTCTCTTTAGCTGTTCCTTTTACAAGTAATGTAGGCGATCGCTGGCAGTTTAATCTATCTCCTACGGTGGCATTTTTTAAAGATGAAAGTGCCGTATTTTTTCAGCGTCTTCCCAATGATAACAATAGTTCTTTTGGTACGGTTTTGGGTTTAGGGGGAGGCGTTTCTTACAAGATAAGCGATCGCCTATTTCTGATTAGTGATGTATTTGTACCGTTTACGGGCAACAACAGTATCAATCGAGATTCAGGACAACCCGATAAAGCGATCGCTTACAATGCAGGATTGCGTTTTTTAACTAATCCCCGATTGGCTTTAGATATTTACGCCACTAATACTTTTGCTAGTTTTGCACCCTTATCTTTGACTGCGGATCGAGATTTTATGGGCTTGGGTGCCAATTTAACTTTTATGCCTGATGTTATTTCGGCTAATAGGAAATATGCCAATAGCTTTGTTAAAGATTCTCCGAATGATGAATTTTTTACTACGGATGGGGTAGCCTTTTTCGATGGCGGTACAATACCTAGTGGCGAGTTTGTACTGCAACTACAGGGCGGTAATCAAGGAATTTTTACTTCTTTGAGTTATGGATTGCTCAAAGATTTTGAAGGAGGAATTTTCCTCGATTATGTTGCAGGAG
>CAKZYI010000252.1 GCA_937884735.1 uncultured Pleurocapsa sp. | reverse complement strand
ATCAATAGTGAAAACTATGTCCACAGGTACGTTAGAGCCAAAAGTAACATCTACTTTTTCGGGGAAAATAGATATAGTTTCTGTGTCTTGCAAACCATCAGTATCAGTTACGGTCAAGTTTATTTCATAACCAGTAAAGCTGTTGAAATCATGTCCTGATGTTCTAGTTGTAGGAATTACAAAACTGCCACCCGTACCAGAAAAACTTTCTCTGGGATGTTGGTGATCGTCATGAATAAAATCAATTTCCCAAGCATAATTATCTGGAGTTAAAGGACCATTGTCTGTAGCAGTTCCGCTAAAGTTGATCGTATCTCCAGCCCGAAATGTTCCGTTGTCGCTAGGCAAGGTGATAGCTGCATCGGGAGCCGAACCTACAGCAATTTCAATCGGATCGGACTGAGTGTCGCTAGTTCCGTCAGAGACTATCAAAGTAGCATTGTAATTGCCGTTATCATCATAGGTATGGCTGACATTAGCTCCCGTGGCTTCAGTACCATCCCCAAAAATCCAGCGGTATTCTATAGCGTCTCCTTCTGCATCGGTAGCCGCACCACTAAAATTAACGGTTAACGGAGATCCTCCACTAGTGACATCGGCTGTTGCCGAATCGATTGTTGGTGCTTGGTTGCCCGTAGTATTGTAACTGATTCTACGAAGTTCGCTCCCAAAGTTAATATAGTACAAAGCTCCATCGGGTCCCTCATCAATGGCAACTACATTATCTACACGCCCAGTACTACCGCCAGATCTAATGCCGCGATCAAAGTTATCGACGTCAATTCCCCCGTCGAAGGTCATGTATTTAATGAAATCTTGAGTGTAGTCGGCAAAGAAATACGCCCCCTGAAACTGACTGGGAAAAGCGTTGCCCCGATAAACAATACCGCCAATCACCGCTCCACTACCAAATTGATCGTCAGTATGTTCGTAAGTGAAAATTGGATCTATTAACTGCGTTCCTGCTGGTGGTTGCTGATTGACAATATTGCCTTCAACAAAGGGCCAGCCAAAATTGCCCCCCGCATCGCTCAAAGTGATACGGTTGATTTCTTCCTGTTCGTCTTGCCCAACATCCCCAATAAAAAACTGACCGCTAGCTAAATCCCATTCCGAGCGAAAAGGATTTCTTAGTCCAATTGCCCAAATTTCATCTAAATTAGGTCCATCTCCGTCATTAAATGGATTGTCTTCGGGAATCGAGCCATCCTTGTTGATGCGAATAACTTTGCCTTCTGCTCTGGTTAAATCCTGAGAAAAACTTCCACTAGCTTTGTCTCCCGTAGTCAAATACAGTCTGCCATCTGGTCCAAAACTCAACCCTGCACCAAAATGATCTGGTCCAGCGGCAACATCGGGATCTTCCCAAAGTATTTGTTCGCTATTGGGATCGGCTGTGTTTCCTTGATGGGTGAAGCTGGATATTCTAAATTGTCTGGTCGAACCAGCAGTGTAATAAAGATATACTTGACCGTTGCTTTCAAAATCAGGGTCGATCGCAATATCAATTAAACCCTTTTCCCCTGATGTCAGAATATCCGTAAGAACTAGATAGTCGCTCGTGCCTCCTCCAGAATCAGAATTAGGATCGGTAATTTTTACCGTGCCATTTTTCTCTAGAACTAATAGACGACCATCAGGCAAAAATTCCATAGACACGGCGGAATTTAGCCCAGATAAAACTGACTCGTTCTGAAAGTTGTGATCTTCTTCTACGGCGTATTCAGTTCCTTCGTGATGAGTTCCCTCAAAACTTGAAGTGGTTTGGGGACTAAGAGCTAAATTGGCTTCAATTTCTCCTGTGGCATATTCTAACTCCCAATCTCCAAGTGCGTCGCTATTGCCCGTGAGATCTGTAGAAGCAGCTACATCTGCCCCAGTAAGATCGCTCAAGGCATTAATAAAATTAACTCCCGCTCCTCCAGCCACATTGCAACCATAAATCAGAATATCTCCATTCTCTGATAAAACTTTTCCCCAATCTATTAGGTCATCATGATACTGCTGAAGATTAGCTGAATTTAACTCGGTGCTGCCCAATTGAATTGAACCAGAATCGCCATGAGAAAATATTTGG
>CAKZYI010000251.1 GCA_937884735.1 uncultured Pleurocapsa sp. | reverse complement strand
TCAAGACCGCGAATAAGAATAAGTTTGGAGATTGCATCGCCAGCGAGCAAGCTCAAAGAGTTTTGTAATGAAGTAAATTTGGTTTACCCCGTATCTGCTTTAGAGTTAATTTCTCACATAGAAAAAAATAAAGAAGCTATATTGAGGTCATTTCCCAATACCTTAGAAGGTTTTCCCGATAGTTGTGGAACAGTATTAAACAAGTTAAGAGTATTGGCAGCACCTCAATTAGGTAAAGAAAGTAGAGTCATTGAGGCAATTAAAAATCTTTGTAAAATACCTGCTGATGCTGAAAATATTAACGAAGCAAAAATTTGGATCGAACATTGGTACTCTTCTTCTAGCTGGGGCAAACAGACCAAATCCTATCTTGATTTAATCAATGATTGTCCTGCGAGTAAGTGAGATCAAGGACAAGAGAATTATCAAATTCGCTCAGATATAGCATTACTTATAAGTCATTACTTATAATTAATATCTAACGCAATAGGGGAACAAACTTTACCAGGCGATCTCCTGTGTCAATATTTTGCTTCTTTGCCCAATATTCACTCAAGTAATGAATTTGCCTAAAACCAACCAGAATATTTATCCCAGGAATTAACATCCACCAAATCGTCAAAGGCTCATCCCAGCCTTCGTTGCGATACATTTGATTTACTGTGCGATAAAGGCGAAATTGAGCATAATAAATCCAAGCTAGCCCCAAAATAGAAAACCAACCAAACCAAGGATTTACATCAGGATCTAGTCGCCACAATATTTGAGGAAACAACACGCCAACAATAAAAGGAATTAAGGACTTTGCACCAGACCAAGATTCTCCATCATAGCGACGTAACTCATCTTGGATCATCCATTTGTAATATCCATAATAAGCCAGAAAGCTAATACCAGAATAAAGTACAACTTTCTCTAAGGGACGGGGTTTGCCTAATTTGGGTTCGCTCATTAAAAATCAAATATCAGTTTAAAATTTATCACACGCCTTAACTACTACCCTACTGATTACTCAGCTGAATTGCCTATCCTTTTACAATTGCTCCAAAATCAGCCAAGACTCTGGCGTGGTTGCGTAATAGTCCCAGAAGATTCAGACGATTGCGTTTGACATCAGAATTTTCCGCCATTACTAAAACGCTATTTTCTCCATCAAAGAAATCACTAACCACAGGGGCAATCTTGGTTAATCCATCCACCAATAACTGATAATTGCGCTGTTTCTGGGATGCTTCTGTCTGGGGTAATAAATCTACCAAGCCATCATAAAAAGCTTGCTCACAGGGCTGTTCAAACAACTTAGGGTTGACATGCTCTGTAGGTTTTAAAACTGCTGTATCCAGCTCTCCTTTTGTCGCAAGACGAGCCGAACGATTTATTGTTTCATAAATTCCGTTTAACTTACCATTATTACGAATCTCTTGCAGAAATAAAGCGCGATCGCGTACATCCAATAAATCTTCTAAAGCTCGCTCTGTATATTCTGCATCATCACCCAAAATCGCATTGACCAAATCATAATC
>CAKZYI010000250.1 GCA_937884735.1 uncultured Pleurocapsa sp. | reverse complement strand
AGGAAAAAATTAAGCTTTGACTAAAACGTTGCCAATCTTTTGCTGCCAGACCTGTTATTAATTCTCCACCTTGAAGAATTACAACTCCTAATAAAATAGCCTTGATTAAAACTAAAGATAATATACTAAATAATAAGACGAATGCTCCCCATTTTTCCTCTCCAAGCCAGTAAGATTTTACCAGTTTAATAAATTTTTTCATAATATAATATTTCTAAATTATTCATGAAAACAACCAATAGCAAAAGACCGATGACGAATGACATTTAAGACTAATATTTTTCACAAAGTTAGACAGGATTGCTATATACTATTGCTATCAGCTTTTTTATAAGTCAGGCAAAGCTAAATTCATTTGCTGGAAAAAGATGCCAAGAGCGATCGCTTGATAATTGTAAAACTTGTTGATGATACTGTAAAAGATTGGATCTATGACCAACGCTAATATAGGTAATTGGAGTAGTAGCTAATTCTCGATATAGTAAATCTTGATTGTGTCCATCTAAGGCACTAGTAGATTCATCTAAAACGGCATATTTTGGCTGATGTAATAGCAGCCTGGCAAAAGCTAGTCTTTGTTGTTCTCCCCTAGATAATACCTGCGACCAGTCTTTTTCTGCTTCTAAGTTGCCAAATTTATTCAACACCTCACTTAAATTAACTCTACCTATAATTTCTATTAACTTTTGCTTGTCTATTTCTGTTGATAAATAGGGATAAATTAGCTGCTGTTTTAAAGTTCCCAGGATTAAATAAGGGCTTTGTGGCAAAAATAAAATATCTTCTGTGTGTGGTTTATGAATAATTCCTGTACCAGACTGCCACAATCCCGCGATTGTCCTGACTAAAGATGTTTTTCCTACACCGCTTTCTCCTACTATCAACAGATTTTGTTTGGGAATAACTTCTAATGATAAATTGTTGATTATTTGATTGCTTAAATCTGGTGTTTTTATGCTTATATTTTTTAATGATAGTTGTTTATTTTCTCTAACACTAATAACATCTCGATCAATATTTTCTAAGCTAGGTAGTGACTCTAAATAATTATTTAGATCTACTATTCGCTTAACCCCTGCTGCTAATGCCGTTATTTTTTCAAACTGAAATATTACCAAACTTAAAGATAGCCAAATTCGTTCAAAAGCAATCTGAGACTGAGTAACTGCTCCTACTTCAATTGTGCCAGAAAAAATACTAGGAGCTAGCAGAATAGCTGGGATAATCATAGTTAGAAACTGAAAGCCATTTTGAAATAAATCCAAGCCAAATTGCCACTTTATTAAACGATTGAAGTTTGCGATCGCTATTTTTAATTTTTTAACAATCTGGGACTTTTCTAATTTCTCTCCACGATAAAAAGCAATGCTTTCGGTATTGTCTCTTACTCTAATTACGCCAAAACGAAGATCGGCTTCTTTTTTATATTGCTCTATATTAATTACTGTTAATTTACGCAAAAATAATAAAAACAAGACCCCCGTACCCACAACACTATAAATTAGTAAAAATAAAACCAGAGGCTGATAAATCAACCAAATAATGCTTACAAATGCTAATAGTTGGATCAGAGCATCTAATGATTGAACCAATAAAAATAATGACTGCTGACTAAACTCATTAATATCTTCAGCGATAGTGCGATCGGGATTATCTAATTCAGAATAAAAATTGAGATAGAAAAACTTTTGTTCGGTTAAATATCTCTTAAGGAATCTCTCTGTTAGCCATTTGCGCCAGTTGAGAGCCAGCCTTGATTCTACATAAGTTTTAAAAGATATCAAAGGAACGCTAACCCCTATAATTAAACCAATTAATTGTAGAGTTTGCCAAAAGCGATCGCCATCTCGAACTGCCAAAGAGGAAATAATTTCTCCCCTTTGTATTGTTTCCAAAACTAAAATTGAGCTAGTAACTACTGATAAAATAATTAAGATAAATAATAAACTTCTGGCTGTTTTTTTTGATTGAGAAAACCAGTACAGTTTTGCTATTTTTCCAAATTCTTTTAATAAACTTAAGTCAAACTCAAACATTAACTAATAATTTTAAAATTATCCAGAGAAGACCGTAAATAAAATAAGCTTTCACCGCTTATAAACTCATTACTCATTACTACATGCGGCTAACTATGCGCCTTTGTTACTCATTACTTAAGGGGCTTTTAGGACATTACTCCCGCCCAGCAATATTAGTATCTTATTATTAAAGGTAGCGTTGGTCGAGCATCAAAAATTTTTCCCTGTATTCCGCGATCAAAAGTTAACTCCATCAAAGCCTGGGAATTTCGTTCTACCTCCAACAATCGACTATATTTAATCCAGTTAATAATTTTACTATTTCGACGTTTACTCTCTTGAACAGATATCTTCAAATCGGTAATATTTTTTACTCCTAATGGATGATCGATGTATCTCTGATTTTGAGATAGATTCTGATTTTGAATGTTGCAGTATTTTAGCAGATCTGGACGCATAAAGATCAAAGGCTCTGAAGTATTTTTCTGATTTTGCTGAGAGTAAGCAACATACTTGCTAATAATTAAATCATCTGTAAAATATTCTTTTTCACTCAATTCATATATTTCTTCCTGTTTGCTTAAACCAATGCCAAAAGGCGATGTACGAGTTTCCTGCCAATTAACCCTGGCTGCAAAATTAATTGATGTATTTTTTTGCTGAGACTCATTTTCAAGCCAAATAATTGCCATGTACATATTGGCAAAAAAGAATATTTGTGACAGAGTACCCTGAGATTCACTCCTAATGATGGTGTCAGGACAATACAAACCCAGTTGTCTTAGGGTAGATATAGCTTTGTCCCCCTGCTTAACGCAGATGAAAAAGCGATCTATACCAAAAGACAAATTACTTTTACTACTCAAATTTGCTTTAATACTGGTATTTTTATGACTGGTTGCTAAATTATAGGGGTTTTTAAACGTTAGATTGCGAGTAGCCATTATATTCTCGGCATTTATATTGTTTTAATTAATAAAGAGTACACATAAAAAATAGTAAAAGCAGTACTATTTCTTTCGCTAGCATAAGCAGGCAAGATAACGCTCCGAAGAGACTATCAAGTCATGAACTACTTAACCAAATAATCGCAGCAAGCTTTATTATTTTATGGCGAAGTATTCTTAATAGTGAAGATTATCTCATTATCAAGAATACTTTTCAATAAGGTATTTATTAAGAAATAACGATCGAGTAGTGTAGCAGCATATACAGTTGCATATAAAACTTGTGTGTAAAGCTACTATCAATCTAAAAGTTTCAGCTATGAATTAAATATTTCCAAATACGTTGATGGCGATCAAGGTATCGATGCCCACATTAGGCAAGTACAAAAGATAGAAAGTATCTGTCAAACTTATTCTCGCTTCCGTATTTTTTAAAAACATTTAAAGCCTTTTGTTATGCAAAGTAAATGGGCTATCTTATTACGTTGATGGTAAATATTAATAGATTATCTTTCTCAATTAACTAAACAAACTATGGTCTATTATTGTTTTTTAAAGTTTAAAACTTCAAGTACTACGATCACGTTTGAATAAAGATTCTATCAAATGCAAATGATTATGAATAACTTTTCGGTAGAAATACTGATTTTTGATTAAATCCATAGATATCTTTCAATAATGTGCCAGAAATTTGCTACAACTAGTATAGAAATGCCAGTCGTAATGTATGAGCAGTCCAATCCAACAAAGTACAGAAATTACTAACTTTAATTATCTATCTCTTGACTCTCAAAAGCGCAGTGAAATTCAACAAGCAACTGTTGCGATTAGAGAGCGGTTGAGAAAAGCTGCTCAAGACATCTGGGAAATTGGCAAAATGCTCAACGACGTGCAGTCTAAACTGCAACGGGGGCAATTCGACGAATGGATCAAAACAGAATTTGATTGGAGTCGTCGCACAGCATATAAATTTATCAGCGTTTATAAAAGATTTGATAACAGCGTCAATTTAGAAGAAATCAATATAGCCACTTCTGCCTTATATCTCCTAGCAGCAGAATCCACCCCTGAAGAAATTCGCGAAGATTTTATTCAAAAAGCCCAATCAGGAGAAAAAGTTACCCATCAACAAGTGCTAAAAGTAGTTAAAAAAGCACGGGAAAATTCTCAAGAAAAATCCGAAACATCACCAACATCCCAAACCCTAGCCCAGCAGCAAACAATTTCCATTATTGCTGATTCGATAGTTGAAAAGCCTATCGACACAGCTTATCAAGCCAGTAACGGCTCAACTAAAGCCAAGCTAATTATAGATCGCGGTTGGCATCAACTCGAATCACAACATCATCTATTCTGTGGCGATACAGCCTTAGCTGAGTTTGTTAATAATATACCTTACGCCGCCTTAGCGATCGCAGTTACCACCGATGACTGGGCGCATGATTGGCTAATCGAAAAAGCAAAAACCGTTGTTGTGTTTCCCGAATCAGAATACGATCGACAAAAGCTAACGGGCTTACTTGTTATGTTTTCTGCTGCGGGGGATCAAATTATTTTACCTTGGCTACCCTACAAAGAAATGACTGCTGTCGCCCATCAGTTAGGCAGACAAGTTTACGCTGGAGACATTGATGTTGCAAAATGTCAGGCGGCGATTGACTATTGGGGATTGGGTAATAAGTAACAAAGGCGCATAGTTAGCCGCATGTAGTAATAAGTGGCAATTAGCCATTAGCCATTAGAAAATAACTTTACGTCGTCAAGTCTCTAAATCTTTTTAGCACTTAATTCCTGTCCTCTATTTCTGCCTTAACTTCTTCAGGAGACATATTTTGTACCTCCTGTAACAGCGCATCAATTATCGCTAATTCTTCTACTTTGGGTAATTTATCAATAACGATAGCTGACAAGTTTGTCACGGTAGGTGCATCGGCTAAAATACTGCTCATGGGTAATTCCACATCAAATCTTTCTCTAATGCGAGAGATTGTTTGAATGGCTAGTAAAGAATGTCCACCCAATTCAAAAAAGTTATCATTAATACCTATTCGATCTATTCCTAATACCTGCTGCCAAATTTCGGTGATCGCAATTTCTACTTCTTCTGTCGGCTCAACGTATTCGTTACTGATATTAGGGCGCGAGTGTTGCTGAATATTGTTAACCTGGGCAGTATTATTGCCTTCGGGTGTAGATTTAAGCCAGCAATCGATTCTAGGTTGCAAGTCTCCTTTTGAAACAACTACCTGACTTCCAGAGGTTAGAGATAATATTTTTTCGGTAGCTTCTCCTACTTCCTGGGGCGTTAAACTAAACTCAATCAAACTCGCTCCTATACCAATATTGTTTTGCTTTTCTGTTTCTGTTTGGCAAGCATCCCAGTTAACGCTAAACCAAGGAGTAAGATTAATAAAATTATTTTGTTGTTCGACAAAAGCATCTAGATAGCAGTTAGCCCCTGCATAAGCCGCCAATCCTAATCCACCTAAGATAGAAGATAGAGAAGACTGTACTAAAACAAAATCTAATTGTTTATTTGTTAGACATTCAGCCAAGACTTGCAGTGGATTAATTTTGGTTTGATAATTATATTCCCAATGACTATAGTTTAGATCGGCGATAATACTAGCAGATTTTTGATTAGTCATTGGCGTAGAATAAAACACCCCGTCAATTTTCCCTAAAGAAGATTCCGCTTGAGCGATCGCTTTTTCTACCGCTTCTTTATTATTATTATCTGCATCAATAGTTAAACAATCGATATTCAAATCTTGCTGACTTATTTTTCCGATTAAAATTAATTTTCCCTGGAATTTATCGATTAAATATTTGGCAAAAACCAATCCTAAACCTTCAATAACGCTACCAAAAATTAAATATACACCCTGTTGTTTGAGACGAGTTTGATCGCCGTCTACAACATGCGATTCATAAGTCTGCTTCCAGCGGCGACTTCCTCGATAGGCTATGGATAGATTGCTCGAAGTTAATACTTCTGAAAGTAAGCAATCTGTATTTAACTTAGTTTGGGTAACATCAGCATCTATTAAACGGCAATTCATCTGAGGATACTCTTGATTTATAACCTTAGTAACTCCTTCAATCGAGACTCGATCTAAATCAAAATCTTCTGTACCAATGATGTCATGTATATTATTAACAATAATATTGAGTTGAATTGAATTAGACAACTTTTGTATGCCTAATGTTCTAACTAAAGATAATAAACCAGCATAATTATAGTTTTGTTCTGATGAAAGTAGTTTTTCTCCACTCAATTCCCATAAATAAATAACTTGTTGAGGAATAAAATCCTGCGTATTTAAATATTCAAATAATTGTTCGTAATTATCTCCATCAATAGTAATACTATTATCATCAGTTACTTTAAATATATTTCCTTGAGCAATACTAATAACTTGATGCCTCGAACTTACTAATTTTTCCTGTAGAGAATTACCCAAACCCAATCCATCTTGAAAAATAAGCCATCGATATTGCTTTAGTGCCAATTCTGCACTATTCAATTTAGGTAGAGATAAAGTTCTCGACCAAGATGGAAGATAAAACCAACTGTTAGAATTAGGTTCTTGTTTAGTAGTTGAAGATAGAACAAAATCAGTAGTAGAAGCCTCGATCCAATATCTCTGTCTCTCAAAAGGATAGGTGGGCATAGAAACACGAAAAGGCTTTTCAGTCTGTAATTTATCCCAGTCAATTTTTACGCCAGCAAGCCATAGTTGCCCGCAGGTACGCAGTATAAAAGATAGATCCTTCCAACCTTCCTTATTAAATGCAGGCTTTTCTTTAGGATGCCGCAAAGAACATAAAATACTATGCTGGGTTGATACTTGTTTAGATAAAGTGCTTAAAGTCTTGCCCGCACCAACTTCTAATAAAATTCTAGTTGGCTCGTCAACTATCTCTCTTATTCCATCTGTGAATTTTACCGTTTGCCGTAAATGCTGTCCCCAATACTCAGGATTAGTTGCTTCGGTGTCACTTATCCAAGTACCCGTTACATTAGAAATGAGCGGTATTTGAGGCGGATTTAACTCAACTTGTCTCACCGCCTCCACAAAAGGAGCGATCGCACCATCCATTAAGCTAGAATGAAAACCATGAGATGTCTTGAGCCGACGACAGGCAATTTCTTTCTCTTGCAATAATGTTTCTAAGTTAGCGATCGCATTTTCTCTTCCCGATATCGCACACAAGGAGGGGGCATTACTTACCGCTAAACTTATCCCTTCATCAAGATACCGCTCAATTTCTGCTGCCGATAATGCCACGGATAACATAACTCCTGGTGGCTGCTGCTGCATCAAAAGTGCGCGGGTTGCTACCAATTTTAAAGCGTCTTCTAAACTAAATACTCCTGCAATAGTGGCTGCCACATATTCACCAATACTATGTCCGATTGCTACTTCTGGTACAACACCCCAGTTTATCCACAACCGAGCTAGGGCGTATTCAATGACAAAAACCGCACGTTGGGCGTACCTTGTCTCATTAATTTGAGGAGTTTCAAAATTTGAAGGTGTAGGCGGAGTAACGGGTAACGGGTAACGGGTAACGGTTTCTTGACTTCTGCCTTCGACAAAAATAATATCCTTCAATGAAACATCAAGATATTTGTCGAGGATTTGAAAACAGCGATCGCAATTTTCTTTAAATACAGGCTCGTGTTGATAAAGTTCCCAACCCATATTCTGATACTGTGAACCTTGTCCAGAGAACATAAATACTACTGATTTATATCCTGGCTCGATTTTATTGGTAAATACGTTATTAGGAGCGATCGCATTTAAAGATTCTGTAGCATCTTCTACACTGTTTGCAACTATTATGCGACGATAATCAAAAGCCCGACGACCAACCTGTAAGGTATATGCCACGCTAGCTAAATCTAATTCGGAATTTTCTGATAAATGCTTCGCCAAATTAACCGACATTTCGTCCAACGCAGTTTTACTCTTCGCTGAAACTACCAATAACTGTGGGCGAATATTTCTATTTTCTGCGGAGACAAGGCACCGCTTGTCTCTACCTTCTAATACGACATGAACATTTGTCCCACCAATGCCAAACGAACTAACTCCCGCACGTCTGGGATTACCATTACTTTCCCAGTCAGCTAATTCGCGGTTGACATAAAAAGGGCTATTCTCCCAGTCAATCTGCTCGTTAGGGCGATCGCAATTGATACTCGGAGGTATTTGCTGATATTTTAACGCCAAGACGGTTTTAATCAGGCTTGCTATGCCTGCTGCTGCGTCTAGATGTCCGATATTCGGCTTAACAGTAGCGATCGCACATTGTTTATTTGTACTACTACCAAAGGCTTGAGTTAAAGCTGCTATCTCAATTGGATCGCCTAAAGATGTACCCGTACCGTGGGTTTCGATATAAGAAATACTATCAGGTTCTACTTCTGCTACCAGTTGAGCCGATCTAATTACCTTAGCTTGGGTATCAATACGGGGTGCTGTGTAGCTTACCTTTGCCTCTCCGTCGTTATTCATCGCCGAACCCTTAATTACGGCTAAAATATTATCGCGATCGCTTTCGGCATCTTCCAGGCGTTTTAAAGCCACAATGCCGACACCACTACCACCCATAGTACCCCTTGCATTATTATCAAAAGCCCGACAATGACCATCGGGAGAAT
>CAKZYI010000249.1 GCA_937884735.1 uncultured Pleurocapsa sp. | reverse complement strand
GTACTTAGAAAACGGCTACATTACTTCTGGGTCGTTTCTTCCACCCCAAAAGCTAGAAGATGGAGTGATTGCGATCGAGGTAATTGAGGGAACATTAGATGAAATTAATCTATCTGGTTTAAATAGATTGAAACCTGGCTATGTCCGCAGTCGCATACAAAAAGCTACCAGCCCACCCCTAAACCGAGATAGTTTGCTCAACTCCCTACAACTGTTGCAGCTAGATCCTCTGATTGCCAATCTTTCAGCGGAATTAACCGCAGGGAGTAGTATTGGCAGCAGTATTTTGGAACTGAACTTAACTGAAGCCGATCCTTTCGACTTGACTTTAACCTACGATAACTTTCGCTCTCCTAGCGTGGGTACAGATCGCCGTCAGATAGCTCTAACCCATCGCAACTTAATTGGTTATGGTGATCGCATTTCCCTAGGCTATCTTAATACCGATGGCAGTAATTCCCTGAACGATTTTAATTACACCGTACCGATTAATGCCAGTAACGGTACACTTGGCTTTCGTGTTGGCTATACCGACAGCGAAATTATTGAAGAACCTTTCGAGCAATTTGAGATTGAATCAGAAAACACCAACTACGAATTTACCTATCGCCAACCACTGCTGCAAAAACCCACTCAAGATTTGGCTTTGGGCTTTAGCTTCTCGCGCAATGATTCTTCTACCACTGCCGAAGGCGAACCCATACAACTATCCCGGGGGACAGAACTCAATGGAGAAACCCACATCAGCGCGTTACGTTTTTTTCAGGAATATACTACCCGCAACGCCCAACAAGTATTAGCTTTGCGATCGCAATTTAGTTTTGAGGTGGGTTTATTTGATGCCACTATCAATAGCGGAGATACCCCCGACAGCATTTTTTTAGCCTGGCGAGGACAGGCACAGTATTTAAGAAGTTTGAGTGACAATTTCACCTTACTATTGCGATCAAATTTTCAAGCCTCAAATCGTCCCCTAGTTCCAGTAGAGCAATTTAGTTTGGGTGGGGCGTTGAACATTAGGGGATATCGTCAAGATGTTTTGTTGGGAGACAATGGCTTATTTAATTCAGCCGAAATTAGGACGACAGTAGCACGCATTCCCCAGTGGAACACCATTATTCAGCTTACTCCTTTCCTCGATTTTGGCAAAGTTAGGAACAGCGACGATTTAGCTTTTGATACCAATACCCTCGTCTCAACGGGAATTGGTTTTCTCTGGGCGTTTGGATTATGGCATTCCCTTAGTGGATCTTGATAGCCAGGGAGATAGTCTACAGGAAGATGGGGTATATTTTTCAATCCAGTTAAAACCATTTTGATAAAGTAATAAGTAATGAATTATTTAAACAGATTATTTTTAATAGGTGCAGTTGTTTCAGGTGTTTTATTACCATCGAATGTATTAGCGCAAAACCAAAAGATAGAACAAGCCAAGCAATTTTATCAGCAAAGTAGATATCCCGAAGCAATTAAAGTATTGTCAACGGCTATAAGTGAATATCAACATCAAGGAGAACAGGCAAAAACTATCATTGCCCTGCGTAATTTAGCTTTGGTACATCAAAAGTTAGGGCAATGGCAGGAAGCGGCAATCAGTTTGGCAGAAGCAGAAGAAATAATCGCCCAGATCGAATCACCCAAAAAAGGTCTATTATTGGCTCAAGTATTAGAAGTAAGAGGACAAATCGAACTATCGTTAGGGCGATCGCAAACTGCTCTAGAAACTTGGAAACGGGCAGCTAGTCTATATCAACCGCAAGATCTTACAGGCTACACCCAAACCCAAATTTATCAGGCTTCGGCATTACAAACCCTGGGCTTGTATTCTCAGAGTATAAAAACCCTGACACATGTAAATCAAACTCTTCAAGATAAACCCGATAGTGAAATCAAAGCACAGGCTTTACTCAGTATTGGCAACGTCCTCAATCGCATTGGTGAATACGAACAATCAGCAAAAATATTGCAAGATAGCCTGATTATTGCCAACAAATTAAATAGTAAATCTCTAATAGCTGATACATTGTACGTTTTGGGGAATAATGCCCAACTCCAAAACCAACCAGAACAAGCTTTAGAATTTTACGATCGCGCCATTGCTGCGGGGAATTCTGACGTACAGCTTCGGGCAAAACTAGATCGGCTAAATGTTTTAATTGACTTGGATGATATTCCAGCAGCTACCCAACAAACCCAAGAAATTAATCAACTATTATCCAGCCAGCCAGCCCAACAAACAACTATTCAGGGTAAGGTAAGCTTGGCTCGTTATTTAATCAAGCTAAATGCCAAACCAAGTAAGATCTCAGATCTTCTGATCGATGCCGTACAGCAAGCCCAAGCATTTAATATCAAGAGAGTAGAAGCCGATGCCTTGGGAGTTTTGGGCAATCTTTACGAACAAAATCAACGACTAGTTTCAGCAGAACAAATTACCCAACGGGCTTTAATAATATCTCAAAGTATTAACGCGAGGGAATTGACCTATCAATGGCAATGGCAGTTAGGCAGGGTACTAAAAGCACAGGGAAAAACCAACAAAGCGATCGCCGCTTATACCCAAGCCACCGACAATTTACAATCTCTGCGTGGCGACTTGATTGCCATTAGTTCTGACGTGCGCTATTCCTTCCGCGAACAGATCGAACCTGTCTATCGGGAACTAGCAGCTTTATTACTAAACCCCCAAGCCAATCAAGCCGACTTGAACCAGGGCAGACAAATCATTGAATCATTACAGATAGCCGAACTAGATAATTTCTTTCACGAAGCCTGTTTAGATGCCGAACCCCAAAACATTGAAGAAATTGACCCCGAAGCCGCCGTTATCTATTCCATCGTGCTGTCAGATCGCTTGGCAGTAATTCTTTCCCAGCCAGGCAAACCCCTGCAATATCATCAAACAGAGATCGCCAATCCTCAAGAAGTTAATCGCACTTTTGAAGACTTATACGCCAATCTCAGCCCTTTTCTGTTCTCCGAAAATCCTTTACAGCCCAATCAAACCTTTTATGACTGGTTGATTCGTCCCATTGAAGATAAGTTAGCAGCCAACCAAAGCGATACCTTGGTATTTGTGTTAGACGGAGTGATGCGGGGTGTGCCTGTAGCAGCCCTACACGACGGCGAACAATATCTAGTCGAAAAATATGCCATCGCCC
>CAKZYI010000248.1 GCA_937884735.1 uncultured Pleurocapsa sp. | reverse complement strand
GTCTGCTCCAACTTCTAAGCCCAGTACGCGGTCTGTTTCACTGCTTTTGGCACTAACTACCAAAATAGGAGTCACATCTCCCTGATAGCGTAACAAACGGCAAATATCTAGTCCGTTAACTTCTGGCAACATTAAGTCCAAAATAATCAAGTCTGGAGTAAATTTTACCGCCAGGCGATCTGCACTTTGCAACATGCCCAAAGCAGCCCGACCGTTTTTGGCAATATGAACTTCATAGCCTTCTTCTTCCAAGGCAATAACTACCATTTCTCGGATTAAGTCTTCGTCTTCGCCCAATAAAATACGGTTTGTTTGCGCTAGTTTAGACTCGGTGGAAGCTTGAGGAGTTTCGATAGAAAGCATAGAGAAATACTTTGATTGTCAGTAATATTACGTATACACCAAGGCGACCTTATTGTTGCACATTATTCCAAATATTTTTGTAAATTATTTAAAATAATGTGGCACTGCGATCGCTATGTACGAAAGGCTTTTGGTTAAGAACTGGTTAAGAAAAATAAGCCCTGAAATAGAGGAAAATTTGTATACTCATCATCTTTCTGGAATGCAATTAGTCTGTATAGCTTTTTGCTCAAGCATCATTCAGCGTTCGCTCAAAAGCAGTTATTACCTTCCAGCATAACGCTCTTCAGCCCAGGGTTCGCCGCGATTATGATAGCCATTGCGTTCCCAAAAGCCTTCTTGGTTGTGGTCGAGGAATTCAATACCATTGATCCATTTACCGCTTTTCCAGGCATAAAGATGAGGTACAACTAGACGCATCGGACCACCATGTTCGGCGGGAAGAGGTTTTCCATCGAGGGTGTGAGCAAAAAAGTTTTCTGAGCGAGCAAAATCTTCTAAAGTTAAATTGGTGGTGTAGTCACCATAGCAGTGCTGCAAAATATGAGTTGCTTTATCGTCAACCTCTACAGCAGCTAGAAAATCGATCACCTTCACTCCTGTCCACTTTACATCTAGTTTTGACCAGCGAGTTACACAGTGGAAATCGGCAGTAAAGTCTTGCTGGGGCAAAGCCATAAAATCTGACCAACTAAAACGCTTTTCTTTGACTAACCCCCATACTTTAAATAGCCAATCATCAGTTTTGATTTGAGGAGTTGCTCCATAAGAAAGAACAGGAAAACCTTTGGCTAAATATTGACCAGGAGGAACGCGATCGCCTTGGTCTGGTTCTGGTTTGGTAAAATACTTTCCAGGCATAGTTGTTGAAACTAGTGAAAAAACAAAAAACAAAGGTGCGAAACCGAAGGGAAACACACCATTATTTTAAGCATATTTAAGTCAATAGAGCGCAATTTTACTCTTCGTTATCGTCTTCTTCATCTTGAGGATATACAAAACTATTGGAACGTCCAGTCAATACTGACTTGCCTAAAGACAGGGCTTTTTGAGCTTCTACTGCTGCTTTGCGTTTCCAAACTGCTTTGCGACTATCGCGTTTTGATTTAGAAGTTTTCTTCTTTGGTACTGCCATAATTATTTAATTTAAAAGAACAACCTTTCTATTGTAATGGTTTCCCAAAAAAAAGCTAGAGAGTTTGGCTAGGGAATAAACTTGTCTCTCCAATAGACTGTCCTGCATTGGCACTACCAGAGTCTAAAAACCTTTCATTTACTATAGTTCTAAATTCTTCAAAATCAGATTTCCAGTTCTTCATAAAGCTGGAAATTTGCGTCAGGCGATCCGCATTAGCCCCATCACTTTGTTTATTTTCAAGATTAATATTGTAATTGAAGTTCCCTGAGAATAAGATTGCCGTTATTGGTTGCTTTTGAGTCTGCTGTAGTCTGGCTTCAGAAATACTCATGGTTAACTGACATCTATCTAGAAGATACATAAGATTGATGCCTGCCTGGACAGGTATTTTACCAATCTTTTTCCAAGATCCAGAACCAAGCAAAGTTCCTGTAATATAGTTACGCACAGTTTCGGGTGCAGTAGGAAAAGGAATTAGTATTTTGGGACTACAGCTCAAACCCATATATTCGGCATGGGGTAGCTTTTCAATATATTTGCTGGCTATTTCCGCAATATTCAATTCTTCTAGTTTTTTGCTGCCCAAAGACTCGCTAATAGTAATAGTTCTAGGTTGAGCGTTAATGTTAATTCCACTAGTAAAATTTAGCTGGGCAAAATTGGGATTAAGTACGGGCTGTTGTGCTAATTCCCATTCTTTAGGAATAATACCGCTAAACTTGAGAAAATCTTGACTCATCATTGTGGGAGTCAAATCTTTCGCTGCAATAATAATAGATATTTCTTCAATAAATTGAGTTTCGCTTGCAGAATTTACCGCAGATGCCGCGTTTGATGTTGTCATAAACTTTAATCAGCCAAAATTATTACCTGTGTGTATATAGATTCAATGCAAACTATCTATTCTTCTAGACGATAGTTGATTTATCCTGTTGGATCACAAAGATAAATCGACTGTGAACTAAATAATTTACATTAAACCTATATAGATAAAATGCCCAAAATAGACGCTCAAATTAACACTGGGTAAAATTAATTGTCTCGATCTAAAGCTCGGACTAGAAGGTGTTATCAATTAAGATTGGGTAAATTTGGTATGGCTTGGTTGTTGGTTAGTGATTTGAGGGTTTGGTTATTTTTTTTGCTAACAAACTCATCCCTTAAAATTGCCACAGCTCTGGAATACTGGGGATCTGCTTTTGTCCCAATTAAATTGGGATTGATTGCTAAGTTGGTTTCTTCTTCCCTACTCAGGTCTACTTTTATATCAGGATCGATTCCTTTTTTGTTGATGTCGATGCCGCTAGGTGGATAGTAGCGAGCAATGGTAACAGCCAAACCAGAACCATCTGAAAGGGCGTGAACTGACTGAACTGTTCCCTTTCCATAGGTGCGACTACCTACTACTTTCGCCCGATGATTTTCTTTTAATGCTCCTGCTAATATCTCACTAGCACTAGCAGAGTAACCATCGACTAAAACTACTAAAGGTAGATCGGTTATGGATTTGCCATTAGCCGAAAACTTTTCGTTTCCACCCTTGCGATCGATTGTAGAAACAATTGCCCCTTTTTTCATCCACATGCGGGCTATTTCTACGCTGGAAAATAGTAAGCCACCAGGATTACCTCGGAGGTCTAAAATAAAGCCAGTCGCTTGTTTTTGACTCAAATCCTCGATCGCCTTTTGCATTTGTTCGGCGGCGTGGGAACTAAATTCGTCTAGTTTGATATAGCCTACCTTAGAATTTTGTTCTTGCTTGAGGGTATAGCTAACTGAAGGTAGCTCGATCTGCGCTCTAGCGATCGCAACTTCAAAATTTGGCTCGCCTTCCCGCGCAATCTTGAGCTTGACTTCTGTGCCAACTTCGCCTTTAATCTCCGCCGAAGCTTGCTCTAAACTCATCAATTCTGTGGGTTTGTCGTTGATGCTGACAATGCGATCGCCTGACCTTAATCCTACTTCACTCGCAGGGGAATTGGGAATAGGTTCTACAATAGTTAGCCTGCTAGTTTTCTTATCAATTCCCAAACGAATACCAATACCCGAAAGCTCTCCCGAAGTTTGGCTAGTTAGGTCTTGATACTGTTTTGGTTCTAGAAAGCGAGTATAGGGATCGCCTAGATCCTTAAGAGATTGGCGAATTGCTTTATATGCTGCTTTTTGGCTGGGATAATCTTTTTTAAGTAGTTCTCGACGTGTAATTTTCCAATCTACATGATTAAAATCGTGATCGACAAATTCGCTGTTAACGATCTGCCAAACTTCATCAATTATATTTTTGGGACTATCTTCTAATGCTGCTGCTACAGGAGAGCTACCTTGAGATACTAAAACTGAAGTTGTTGCTAATGCCGTTAATAGTTTCACTGTTCTAGCACTTTTTTTGGATGTCAATACATTTGAAACGAAACCAAAAATTTTAGAAGAGTAGTTCATGAGCAAATTGATTTAATAATAGTGACTTTAGTAATAATTCTAAAAATTAGTTGGTATTTTTAATTTTTAAAATTCCTTGAACTTGAATATCGAATTAGACTTTACTAATGCTTGATTAATTAAAGTCACAAGCTACGAATTATATTTTGCCTGATAGTTAATTCTCAAGAACACTGATATTTTTTTAGAGCTTTATACTTTATTCTTTACTATTTTTTACAGATAATTACATATTACAAAAATCTATCCTATATATATGTATAACATTTTGCAGTTATTATCTGTTTCCATAAAGTAGTATGAAGTAACATTATTTCGTTTGAGCTGCAATAAAATCGAGCATCATTTCGCGGTGAATATCCCCCATGATTCTTTCTTGTTTTGCCCTAGGAGAATAGCCATAGCCTCGCTGAATTTCTTCAGGAGTTAACAAAGCCAAATCCCATCCTTCATTGAGTTCTAATTGTTCAAGGGGAACCAGCAGGGGGCAAGAATACATGTAGCGAATAATTTTATCGTCGGCATAACAGCGAAACTCAGTTAGCTCCTCTACATGGTAGTTAATTTCCTCAACCAGTTCCCGTTTTAATCCTGCTTCTGGTTTCTCTCCTGGATCTAGATGACCGCCAAATAAACCCCACACTCCAGGGTAGAGAATACCAGGAATATCATCTCGCAACTGCATCAAATATTTACCTTTTTGGTGAATTATTGCCATTGCCACTGATATTGCCGCTTGAGCTAGTTGGTACGGGCGTCATTAATGCCTACACTAAACAGTTTGGATTCTCAGGCAGCTCCATCCGTCTAATACTTATCACCACTGAATTGAAAAACATGGAATGGATTTAACTGTTT
>CAKZYI010000247.1 GCA_937884735.1 uncultured Pleurocapsa sp. | reverse complement strand
TCCATTTGAGGCTGAACGACATCACAATCAATGGAGAAAATATGCGATCGACTCTTTTGCGATCTAATTAGATGTTAATCAATATCTTTTGGTTTTACCAGGGAAATATTTCAAGGTGATCTAAAACACTCGATCTTGTTTAAAAGCTGTAAACCTGACAGCAAAAGCATTATGGAAGATAAGGTTATGAGTTATAGGTTATGGGTTATGGGTTATAGGTTATAGGTTATAGGTTATAGGTTATAAACTATCCCAGTGTGATTGAGGTTCATCGAAACAAAGTTATGAAGTCACTGTGAAGCATAAGTAAAGCCTTTACAAAAGTAATACGTTACAAAACAAGTTACTCAATAAATATGGCTAACAATCAAAAACTTCAAACTAACTCTCACATCCCTGAAGATTGGCATGGTGGATATAAGCTAGAGCTAAATATAACTTCAGAATCGAAGGTCGATAATTGGACACTAGACTTTGAACTTCCTTACAATATCTCCGCCGCTTATGGAGTAGATTTAGTCAGGAATAGTAATGGTAGCTATACAATTACAGGTCAAGATGGTTGGTCAAATCTAAATGAAGGGCAATCGATAACACCTATCTTTATTATTGAAGATAACGGAGGACAAGCTCTACCCCTACAGTTTTTTAATTCAACTAGTAATACTGAATCCGACGCTAAAAATCTTTCAATCAATGACACCATAACCCCTTCTGTTGAAGACAAAGTTATTGCAATAGAAAGTGGCTCAAAAACTATTAGTGTAGATAATGATTTTGGCGGTAATTTGGAAAATGCGATCGCAGCAGCTAATGACGGTGAGGTAGTTCAATTAGGCAATAGAACTTACTACACTTCAGGAATAAGAATTGATAAAGATATTACAATTAATGGTCAAGATGGTTCGGTAGTCAATGGAGGAGGAACATCAGGGGCTATATTTAACTTAACTTCTAGTGCATCGGGCGCAACTATCCAAAATATCGAAATAACCAATGGTAACAATGGCATATATGGTCATGGCGCATCTAATCTAACGCTGCAAAATCTTGAAATACACAATATTGGCAAAACTCAGAAAATTGCAGAAGGACAAAATAACACAGCCATTATTTTAGGCTATGCTACTGGATTGAAATTATTAGATTCAAATATATATAACGTTGGAAGAAAAGGAGTCAGCGTTGGGGATACGAATGGAGCAACAATTAGCGGTTTAAATGTACAGGATATTAATCTTCAAGCCCAACATTCCCAAAGCCATGATGCTGCTGGAATCAAATTTTTCAACACTAATAATGTAATTTTAAAAGATAGTTACTTTGCCAATATTAATGCCAATTATATTTGGAATGACACGACTAACCGTACAACAATTGAAAACAACGTAGTTGAAAATGTTGGCTCCGATTTTCTTAAGCCAAGCTTTAATCACAATGTAGATATATCTGGTATTTACAATGAAAAAAGCTCTAATTCAATCGTCAAAAATAATTATAGTTCTGCGGTTAGTGATTTTGCAGCGTACAATGCAACTGAATTCACTACTGAAACCATGACAATGGCAAACAATGACTTTTCGAGCATTGAGCTTGGTACTAGAGACTATTGGGTCAATGAATCTGCGGAAAAACTTATCGCTATAACTGAGGATCCATCTCAGGCAGACTTCAGTCTATTTGCAGACGAATATTTTGCTCAACTTAATATCAATTAATAGAACCAAAATATAAGCTAATAGCTATGATTTTCTGCTTTTGACTCATAGCTTATTACTCATTACTATCTGCTGTTAGTTTTACATTAATAATAGATAGTCCTAAAATTCCCAAAAATAATATCAATCCAATGGTACAAGCATAGCTAATATCTAAGTCTTGAAAGGCTTTTTCATAGAGAAAATAAACTACAGTTTTAGAACTATTTCTTGGGCCTCCTTGAGTCATAATGTAAATTTCTTCAAAGACTTTTGTTGCTGAAATTGCTGAAATTATTGCTACTAAAAATAAATAAGGACGCATTAAAGGAAGAGTAATATCTAAATGCTTTTGCCAACTATCTGAACCGTCGATCGCAGCAGCTTCGTATAGCTCAGGTGAAATTGACTGTAAACCCGCTAAATAAATTACCATATAGTAGCCTATGCCTTTCCAAATAGTTACCAACATTACACTCCAAAGAGCTAATTTGGGATCGGTTAACCAACGTATGCCTTCAGAAAAACCAATTTGCTTGAGGAATTGATTGAACAATCCATTCTGAGTATACAAGGCTTTCCAGGCAATTCCTGCTACTACCATTGAAATTACTACAGGAGTGTAAAAGGCTGTCCGAAACCAATTTATTCCCTGCAATTTTTGATTGACTAATATTGCTAATCCTAGTGGTGCAATTACCAATATTGGAACAACTCCCAATAAATATAGGAGGGTATTTTTAATAGTTAACCAAAATACCTCATCTTGCCAAAGTCTTAGAAAGTTATCCCAGCCAATCCACTGAGGAGGTTGAGTAATGTCATATTCATAACTAGTAAAACTAAGAGCAAAAGCCTGTATTGCTGGGAAAAGAACCGTTAAACAGAGTAAAATAAGCGCGGGTATTAAAAATACATAGGGAGGCAACATCTTTTGCTCAAACTTTATATTTTTCAACATCTAATTAATTTATAATCTTGTAAATATTACACACATAGCTAAATTAAGTCCCACTTAATATCCAGTAGAGCTAGAGCTTTACTTAAGATGTACACAATTTATGTCGATAAACTTTAAACAACAATATAATCCAGAGTCTAGAGCTTTAGTATGGTCGCTTCGTAAGATTCAAAACTTTGTTTATAATTCCTGCCTATATGAATTTGAAGATATTATTAATGAAATAGATAAAGTTGATTTAATTACTCCTCCTCAATTGGATTTTAAGGGTAAAGTTATTAATCGTCTTATAAAAACTCAAGCCAGAATTTTTAAGCCTGTAATTAACCTCAATCCATACATTAAATCTATTAGTTTAGAACAAGAGTACGATATTTTTTTTGCTACTTTAGATTTCCCCTTAACTATATCTTCAATTAATTCGATCAAAAACCTCCGTCAAAAATGCAAATTTACTGTTGGTTATATTGTGGAGATATGGAATAGCGATCTGCCAAAGTTAAAAAATATTCTTCAATTTTGGTCAAATTTCGATTTGATTTGTATTGGACATTCATCTTCTTCTATAGTTGAAAATGTCCAGAATATTATCAATGTTCCCTGTATATATCTTGCACCAGGTGTTGATGCTATCAAATTTCATCCGAACCTCGAGAAAAATTCTCGTTCTATTGATATTTGTAGTCTGGGTAGAAGGTCTAACATAACTCATGAAGCTTTATTAAAGTTAGCAGAAGAAAAGCAATATAATTATTATTATGACCGTGCAAAAAGTGCCGATTCACGCAGCAGTAAACATCAAGAGCATCGTACTTTAACTGCAAATTTATTGAAGAGTAGCCGTTATTTTATTACCAATCATGCCAAGGTAAATCAACCCAAGCGAACTCAAGGACAAATGGAAATTGGTTATCGTTTTTTTGAAGGTGCTGCTGCGGGTAATGTTCTAATTGGCTATCCTCCTGATACCGAAAGTTTTAGGCATTATTTTGATTGGAAAGATGCGGTAATTCCGATCGCTTTTGATGAGCCTCATATCAATAAAATCATTCTCGAACTTGATTCTCAACCAGAATATTTGAGAAAAATTCAAATTAATAATGTAATTAACTCTTTACGAAAACATGATTGGGTATATCGTTGGGAGCAAGTATTAACTAAACTAGGTTTACCCACAAGTGAAAGTATGGAGAAAAGAAAAGCCACTTTAGAACAAATGGCACAATCTTGCGAAAAATTGCTGTCAAATTAACCATTTGCTGGCAATGGGCATCCTCCAGCCAGTACCAAAAGCGCGATCGGTTATTTTGATTCCTGGGGGTGCTTGGCGGCGTTTAAATTCGGCGCGAGTTAGCAGTTTCATTACTTTGGCTACTGTTTGTGTATCGTGTCCAGACTCTATTACTTCTTTTTGGGACTGATGCTGGCAAACAATGCGCTCCAGTATATCGGCTAGTATCTCATAAGAGGGTAAAGAGTCTGAATCTTTCTGATCGGGTTTTAATT
>CAKZYI010000246.1 GCA_937884735.1 uncultured Pleurocapsa sp. | reverse complement strand
GTAATGCTGCTGGTCAGGCTGTAGAAGGTATTGCTCGTCAACCTGAAGCAGAAGGTAAAATCCGCGGTACTCTACTACTTAGTTTGGCGTTCATGGAAGCGTTAACTATCTACGGTTTGGTAGTATCCCTAGTATTGTTATTCGCTAACCCCTTCTCCTAAGAAATTTTTTGTTGCCCGATTTACCTTCTGGATAAGCGATCGGGCAAACAAAATTAGCGGGCGGTCAAAGGTTCTGTTTGTAGAACTTACGCCCCTTTAGTTATATGTTTATAGCCAAAAAAACCTTGGTGACTAAATTTTAAAATTAGTATTTAATTACTAATCTCAGCAGAAAAAACAGGGTTAAACACAATGACATACTGGAATATTTTCTTGGCAGCAGCAGATGTTGCTGCTGAAGCTGAAGGTGGTTTATTTGATATCAATGCCACTTTGCCACTAATGGCACTTCAGTTTTTAATCCTGATGGCGGTTTTGAATGCACTACTGTATAAGCCGTTGGGACAAGCCATTGATGAAAGAACTGATTTTGTTCGTAGCAACTTGAAAGATGCTCGCGAATTAAAAGAAAAAACAGAATCTTTGGCAGCACAATACGAAAACGAACTAAGAGAGGTTCGTCGTGAATCTCAAGCAATCATTGCAGCAGCAAAAGCTGAGGCTGAAAAAATTTCTAACGCCAAAATTCAAGAGGCGCAACAAGAAGTAGCAGCAGACAAGCAGAAAGCAGCGGATGAAATTGAGGCGCAAAAAGTCGAAGCAATGAAATCTCTCGAACAACAAGTAGATACCCTAAGTAACCAAATTCTAGAAAAGTTATTAGGAGCAGAATTAGTTGGTTAATGCCGACTAATTTATCTATGAATTTCATAACAACGATTGGAGCTATCAGCTATCAGCTATCAGCTATCAGCCTAAAAATCGATCTTGCTTAATTCTATATATTATTGAAATATAAAGTCCGAGATATTGATTAGAAAAGCTAACAGCCAACAGCTAAAAGCTAACAGCTTATTAAAAAACATAACCTTAAAGTACGGATAAGAAGTAAAGATGATAAGTACTTTTTTCCTTCTTAACGCGGAAGCGGGTGCAGAAAGTGGTTTTGGATTCACATTTGACCTGTTTGAATCCAATATAATCAACCTGGCAATTTTCTTTGTGCTACTTATTGTCTACGGAGGCATAGTAGTCGGTAATATACTCAGCGAAAGACGCGCGAAAATAGAAGCAGAAATAAAATCAGCCGAAGCTCGCGCTAAAGAATCAAAAGATGCTCTAGCAAAGGCACAAAAAAACTTAAAGCAAGCGCAGGAAACTGCCGTTACCATACGTTCTGAAGCAGAAACTAACGCTCAAAAAGCGAAGGAAGCAGCTTTGGCAAAAGGACAAAAAGAAGTAGAAAGGCTCAAGTCATCTGCTGCTGCCGATCTTAATTCCGAACAGGAAAGAGCGATCGCTCAATTGAGAGCAAAAGCGGTAGAGATGGCGTTAGAAAGAGTCGAATCTCGCATGGGAGAGGTGCTGAACGAAGATAAACAGCGTCAGCTAATCGACCGCAGTATCGCTAAACTAGGAGAGTAGAAAATGAGTGGAACTCTAGTTAGTAGCAAGATTGGCGAACCCTATGCTCAAGCATTGATGTCTTTAGCACAGCAAAACAACCTTACCGATAACTTTGGCGAGGCTTTTCGCGCTTTAGACACTTTATTGGCAGAATCTCCAGAATTTAAAGATTTTGTTCTCAATCCCGTAATTAAGAATGAGGACAAAAAAGAAGTATTGAAAAAGGTGATGGGAGATGCCAACCCTTACCTAGTGAACTTCATGATGTTATTGGTTGACAAAAGACGAATTGTCTTTCTTGAGCCAATAGTAGAACAGTACTTGAGTTTGTTGCGTAAGCTAAATCAAACCGTATTGGCAGAAGTCACTTCCGCTACAGAACTAAATGACGAACAAAAAGGTAAGATCGTCGAGAAAGTTAAGGGAATTGTGGAAGCTCGCGATGTGGAGCTTAAAGCTACTGTAGATCCCAGTCTTATTGGTGGAGTCATCATTAAAGTGGGTTCGAAAGTAATCGATGCTAGTCTTCGCGGACAATTGCGTCGCATCAGTGTCAGCCTCAATCAGTAATCAGCAGCGATCGATAGACTACGCCAAGCGCGTAATCGCGCAGCAAAAATTGTAAGTAAATCAAGAATAATTAATCATTAAGAAGCTATGGTTAGCATCAGACCAGACGAAATTAGCAACATTATTCGCCAGCAGATCGAATCTTACGAGCAAGATGTCCAAGTATCTAATGTTGGTACTGTTCTGCAAGTGGGTGATGGTATTGCCCGCGTATATGGCTTGACCAACGCACAAGCTG
>CAKZYI010000245.1 GCA_937884735.1 uncultured Pleurocapsa sp. | reverse complement strand
GCAGTTAGCGAAGAATTTAGTTTTATAGGAGAATTCGGCGCAAATTTAGGCGGAGAAGGCAATAGCTTGATTGATGGTAGAAGAGAAAACCAGATTCCTTGGACAGTAGGAGTGCGCTGGATACCATTATCTTTGTTGGGTAAGGAAGCTAGCAACAATAATAAAGATCCCTATCTAGAGCTATATCTTACCAATCGTGTCGGCTCGTCTACTTGGCATCAGCTGAGAGTTAGAGAAAATAAAGACATCGGTATCGGTGCAGGTTTGTCTTTGCCTTTTTAATAGAAAAAATAATTATCCTAATACAAATTTCTCTCGATGTATAATACAAAATAAGCTAATGAATTTTGAACTCTTTAGTGATGCTGATAAGCTAGCGTTTTATTAAGTTTATGTTGAAGCAAAAATCCAATTCTAACTCTTCTAATCTTGAAAAAAGCGAACAAATAAATGCTAAACAGCTAAAGCAGCTTTTAAACTCTGAGAAATCTTTACCAAAGTTGGTTAGTAGTACAGGAGATGCAGTAACCTTATCAAAACCAGTAAATGATTTACTTTATCAAGTATTGGAAGCTATGGAATCTGGTATTAAAGTTACTGTTTTGCCAATAGATAAAGACATGACTATTGCAGATGCAGCAGAATTTTTGAATGTATCGCCTTCTTACATAACCAAACTTTTAGAGAAAGGTACAATTCCTTTTGAAAATGTGGGAAGTTCAAAACATATTAGTACTAAAGATATTTTTGACTATAAAAGCAAAAGAAATGCCGCAAGAAGAAAAGGTATCAATGAACTTACTGCTTTTATGCAAGAGGAAGGATTTTATGCAGATTGATTAAAATTTTAATCTCAATGACAGAAACTTAATTTATTGATTAAGGAAAAATCAAAAGTATTTCCCACAACAGAATCCTAAAACATATTAGTTCTTATGCACTAACACTCTACATATAGCGTTTAATTGGGCAAAAAACAGGATCTAGACCATACAAGCCTGATTTATATTGATATACTGGATGGAGTTTAACTGGTTATTTTGAAATTAGCCGAATTATTTTGTGAAAACCATAGTAGTTCTAGATGCGTGTGTTTTTTTTCAAATGCCTCTTTGTGATACTTTGTTGCGTATTGCAGAAGCAGAGTTGTATCGTCTTCATTTCTCTCAGGAGATTCTAGACGAAACAACTCGCAATCTTGTGCAAAAAAATAGAATGAGTGAAAAAAAAGCAGCGAGATATCAACAACAAATAAAGCAACATTTTCCTGAATCAATAGTGGAAGAATATGAAGATTTAATTCCTTCAATGACAAATGATAGTAAAGATAGGCATGTCCTGGCAGCAGCAGTAAAAACTAAAGCAGATGTTATTGTTACGTTGAATTTAAAAGATTTTCCTTCAGAATCATTAAAACCTTTTGGAATTAAAGCACAACATCCAGATGAATTTTTGTTAGATTTATTTTCAGACTATGGAATGAACATTGGTGTTGAAATCATCAAACAACAAGCAGCAGCTCTGAAAAATCCGCCTATTCTACTGAAAGAGCTTATTGAGCGTTTAAGTCGCCAAGTTCCTGATTTTGCTAAATGTATGTTGTATTGTGAATATAGCGATCGTATTTCTTCTATTGCTCTAAAAACTTTAGAGTTAGTAGGTCAAAAAAAGCAGAACAAAATTTTATCTTATGAAGGAGAAGAATATTATTTTGAGATAAAAGATAGAATTTTAACGATTAAACAAAAAACAAGAGGAGAAATCTTAAAAGAGACAGAAGATACTGTCAACTGTAATTTTACTATTCAAGATTTGGAAAAATTAGAAGAATTTGAACAGAAATTAGATAAGCAGTTTCAAAAATCGATTACTCAAAATTAACTTTTCAGAGATCTATTTGTTGTTGTCAATAGCCTACTCAACAAAAGAAACTAAAGCCTCAATTACGGACTGAGAGATAAAGGGTAAGATAGACTTGTTTTGAGCGTTTTCTTTACCTTCCGTAAATACTGTCAGCAGATAAGGGGGTAAACCAGGAATTTCGATGTATGCAGCATCATGGCGTACTCGACTCATCCAACCAGCTTTTGACCAAATTTGAGCGTTAGCAGGTAAACTTTCCCCTAAGAAACCTGTAATTTGATTTTCTCCATCGCAATCAACAAAATCTGCGGGATTAAGACTGCGCTTGAGCAACTTCATCATTTTTTGCGATCGCTCTGAAGACACAGCCACACCACCAATAATGCTGTGTAGCAATCTAGCCACCGCATCGGTAGTCAACATATTGCGGTTTTCCATCAATTCCCCTAAAAAGGCTCTTTCTCTACCATATGCGCCGTCACTCCACGTCTTTTGATTGACATTAATGCTTTCTAATTCTTCCCTCTTTATAGTTAGGAAATAGCGATTGATGATATTACGCTGCTTTTTCCAAGTTTCAAAAGGTTGAGCGGGTAATTCTGGGCCGCTGGTAGTTCCTGTTAAGATATCTACAAGTAAGCTAGTAGCATCATTACTCGATTCGACAATAGTATCGCGGATGGCTCGATCCAACTCTAAAGAGTCTGATATCATATTTCCGTTCAACCATTCTTGAATTGCAACCAAGTAAAACAGCTTAACGACGCTGGCGGGATAAATTCTTTCCATTCCTCGATAGCTAAAGCCTTTGACGGGATATTGCCAAAATTCCGCAGCCGATAAAGCACCTCCTGTATTAACTATGACAGGCTCTTGGTAGACAATCCAGGTAAGAGCTATTTTGTCTCTAGTCAGGGTGGGAAATCTTTCTTTAGTCGCCTGTAAAATTTTTTGGGCTGCGGTGGTTAACTGTTCGTCTTGATGAAAAAAAGGCATGAACCTCGTTAGGAATGGGAACTTAAATTTTAGGAAAGAAACTAGGAGTTAATAAACAGAAATGTTGGTCAGATTTTCACCCCATAGAGTAATATTATTTCACGGCAGCAGGACAATACAAACTATATACTTGAATGGAAACTAGCGACAGCCAATCTTTTGAACCAAAGGAAAAAACTCAGCCAATAGCAATTCAACCTAATCAGCAGCAACAAAATAATTTTTGGGTAGTTTTTAGCTCTACTTTTATAACTATATTTCTGGCAGAAATGGGGGATAAAACCCAGCTTGTTACCCTTCTTATGAGCGCGGAATCTCAGGCACCTTGGGTAGTTTTTACAGGTGCAGCACTAGCTTTGATTGCAACTAGTTTAATTGGGGTTTCTATTGGCTACTGGCTGTCCAAAAAACTTTCTCCCGAAACCCTAGATTTGTCCGTCGCAATTCTTTTACTCATAATCACTACTTGGTTAGTCAGTGATGTATTGAGTCTCTAAATTAGATTAAATCTTTCAATAATTAATAATTGAAATATGGATTGGCAACTTGTTGGAATTAGCTTTATTACTGTTTTTTTAGCCGAGATTGGCGATAAAAGTCAGCTAGCAGCGATCGCTCTTGGCGGTAGTTCAAATAACCCCCGTGCAGTCTTTATAGGCTCAACCATAGCTTTAATTTTAGCCAGTTTCTTAGGTGTGCTGGCTGGCGGTGCAGTAGCGCAGTTTCTACCAGAGAAGCTATTAAAATCTTTGGCTGCAATTGGCTTTGCAACTATGGCTCTAAGAATACTTTGGGTAGGAGGAGAATCAGAAGACTAGAATTATATTTCTGTATTTATGTTTCTATATTTATATTTCTACTTCTATATTTCCTAATTTGCTGGTTTTTTGCTTCTTGCTTCTATTTCTTCCAATGTTTTGAGTAAAATCCGCTTTGCCTGCAATTGCCAACCCCATTTCTGAACGTTAAAAGCAATGGGTAATCCAAAAGCGGGGGCGAGAAAGTCTACTGGCTGACGAAAAGAAATACCAACCAGCAACCCCAATCCTGCAATTCCCCAAAAAGGCAATGCCACGGTTTGACGCTGTTCCTCGATCAGTTTACCAAAGAAACCTTTGGGCATTTCTTCTAGCAATGCAGCTTTAACTTCTTTTTGCTCTGCTGGAGTCACCGATATGCCGATTTTGCGTCGTAGTCGTTCTATTTTGCGAGCATCAGTACTGTAGTTGGTTAGCTCGTCTTCAGCCATCAAAATGAGTCTTTCTAACTGGGACATTTATAATTTATCAAAAATAAGTAACTAATTTTTATCTTAATTAAGACTACCATCACAAGTATGCCAAACAGCACTTGTGTCAATGGGATATTTTTGTCAAAAAAAATAAGAGTAAATCATGATGATTGATAAAATTCATCAAGCTTACTCTAATAAGCCTTAAATTAAATTGTGTGATTCGAAGTATATCTATTTTTAATTCCAACTTATCATCAGTTTTATGAATCTAAGTGAAATATGAAAACAGATATACTGTAACTTAGCCAAGTTACTTATAAGTCGTATCCCTTTTCAGTAAGCAAGTTGCCATATAAATGTAAATTAAAAGCTAAGGTTGCCTAGTTTTTTTGAATAGTGAATAGATTAGATTGGTTGAATTTCTGGTTTCGTATTTGTCCAACAGCTTTTCTAGCTTTTGGTTTGGGAATGACAACTTTTGTTTCAGTGGGGCTTACACAGTCAGTCGATCCTTTATTGCTAGATCGTAGCGATCCTCTAATTCCCCAAGGATATGGAAGACGTGAGTTAAGTTCATTTGAAAAATATCGCATTCAAAAAGAGATCGACAAGCTAGATCGAACTGCTCGAGATAGACTAAACCAAGACGATACCAATTCTGCGGTTACACAGTGGTATCGTCAGTTAAGATTAGCCCGCGTTATCGGCACAGAAGCGGAAATTGAAGCATTGGGAAAGGTAGGAGCGATTTTTTGGGAAGAGAATCTTCGTGAAGATGTAAGAAATATTGCTAACCGTTTGATGGAAATTCAAACTATGGATAAAGAAATACCTGGCAAAGTGCTAAGTAATTTAGCAATTGCCTATGAATCAGTCAGGTATTTGGATAAAGCAATAGATATTTATCAGCAAATTTTAGCTACAAACAGAACAAATCGGGATAGTACCCTAGATAAACTTGGGGAATTATATTTAGGCATATTTGATTATGATAATGCGGCGACCATTTATCAAAATAAGCTCGGACAAGACATTACCAAAGATGAACAAGAATTAATTTTAAAAACTTTAGTAGAGATTTTTGATAACTCTAATAAACAAGAGCAATCTATAGCTGTAAAAGAACAATTAATCGAACTTTATTTGAGTGAAGATAAGAATAAAAAAATACCAATTTTAATAATGGCGATCGCACGCGATCGCGAAAATTTAAGCCAAACAGAAAAAGCTTTTAAAGCTTATGAAAAATCACTCATTCTGGCATTAGATAATAAACAGTTGGGAATTGCCAGCGACGTTTTAGCAAGCACAGGACAACTATATCAGCAACAAAAAGATTCGCAAAAGGCGATCGCTACTTACAATCAATTAATTAGTATTCAGCAGCAATCTTATAATGATTATGGATTAATAAATACCTATGATACTCTAGGTAAAATATATTTGAATCTCAAGCAAAAAAAGCTAGCACAGCAATATTTTGAAAAAGGCTTATATTTAGCTGAAAGTATAAATTATCGAGTTGAATATTTTCGTGATCGCCTTGATAGTTTATAGATAAAATGAATAAAATTTTCGCCCACTGAAGTAGATTGCTTGATCTAGTAATCGGCAACTATAGATGTTGTTATTGAAAGATGCTCGCTTTTTTCTCGAACAATAATAATGTATGCAGCAGGGATCAAATAGAGTGCGAGTAAAGTTGCGCCAACAACTCCACCTGCGATCGCAATGGCTAAGGGTGGCCAAAAATCACCGCCGCCCAGTAATAGAGGTACAAAACCAATTGCAGTAGTTAGGGTAGTGGCAATGACGTGGCGAGTCGAGTGTAAAACTACCTCGCGAATGGCTTTTTTGTTACCAGTTTTAGCGATGGGATGTTGTTGGATGGCAGCTAGGACAACAATAGAATCATTAATAGCTACGCCTATTAAGCCGACTGTACCAATAATTGGGTTAAAGCCGAAGGGATAGCCAAACAACCAAATGGAGAACAAGCCCAATCCAAAAGATGCGACGGCGACTATTCCAATTACCGCAGCTAAACGAAACGATCCTAGTGATAAAACTAAGGTTGCAACCATCAATACGGCTAGGACTCCGACTGTAGAAATCAATCCTCCTAAGGCATTATTTTTTTGTTCCGCTTCTCCTCCAAATTCATAACTGTAGCCATTGGGAAGTTGCCAGTTGGCATTTTTAAGCTGTTGTTGAAAATCGCTTAAAGCTTTGTCGGGTAACAATCCTGGGGTCAAAAAGCCCTGTATTGTATTAACTCTTTGTCCGTTATAACGGGAGATTTGCGCGAGTTCTGGTTTGAGAGTTGCTTTCCCTAAAGATGAAAGAGGAATACTGCTAACCGTATTTTCCAATTGACTGGATAAAAGATCTAAAGAAGTAATTTTATTTAAGCGATCGCGATTAGCTGCGGATAACCTAACTTTGACGGGTAACTCTTCAGTAGATTCTAAGATCGATCCTCCCGAAGCTCCTTCTAAACTAGAATTTAACTGAGTGGCGATCGCACTGCGATTTAAGCCAGCTAAACGCACCTCTTCTTCATTTACCTCTAGTTCCAATTGTGGGCGTACTTCGGCTAGACTAGCGCGAGTATGGGTAATGCCTGCCACTCCTAGCAATAAACTCCTTGCTTCTTCCCCTAGCTGCTGCAATGTGTCTAAATCCGATCCATAGATTCTCATTTCCACAGGCGCATCAAAAGGCGGTCCTTGTTCTAGCTGTCGTACTAAAATACGGGCAGTTGGGAAATTATTATCTAATGTAGTTTGTAATTCCTGGGCAAAGTCGCTTTTAGCTAAAGAATCTAGCTGTACTATAGCTTGGGCATAACCAGCCTCTTGTTCTCTATTTCCTGCCACATTGTAATAAAACTTGGGGACACTTCTACCAATAAACCAATGAACGTCAGCAATAGTTTCAAAATCTAAAAGGCGATCGCGTATTTGTTTAGTAATGGCTTGAGTTTGAGCGATCGAAGTTGCTGCGGACAATTCCAACTGAATTTGCAATTGATCGCGATCTGCTGCGGGAAAAAACTGCTGTGGTAAGCTACCTGCTTGGATAAAGCCCATTAGGGGTAATAATAAAGCCAAGCCAATTCCCAATATAGGTTTGGCAGTAGTCCATTTAATAGTTTTAACATACCACTGTTTGAGAATCGGAACAGATATGCCCTGCTGCAACCAGGTTGCTGATTGTGGGGACACAGACATACTAAAATCCGTCTTTACAGGTTTGTATAATTTTGCTGCCAATGTGGGCATTATTGCCAATGCCAAAAACAAGGAAGAAGACACCGCTAAAATGACGCTGATAGCGATCGTGCCGACAAATTCTCCTGTAGCCCCTGGTAATAAAGCAATGGGAAGAAAAGCTAAGACAGTTGTAATAGTAGAGCTTAATAAAGGAATACCTAAATGACCGATGCTGTTTTTAATTGCTTTTGCTGGTTTAAGATTATTTTTTAGATGATTTGTCACCTCATCTACCATGACAATCCCATTATCAATCAAAATTCCCAACGCCACAATCAAGCCTGTAATAGACATCTGGTGCAAAGGAATCCCCATTACATTCATCCAACCAAACACCATTAAAATTGACAGAGGCAAGGATGTCCCGACAATCGTTGCCGATCTCCATCCCATCATCACAAGGGTAACTAAAAAGACTAAACCACCCCCCAAAAAGAGGTTTAAAATTAAACCGTTTAAGCGATCTTCAACATAGTCGCTTTGGGTCAAAATTGTTTTTAATTCAATCGCTTGAGGAAGTTCGGCACTATATTCTGTTAAAACTTTATCAGCTTCTTTCGCCCATAAATCTAGCCTGATGCCAGATTTAACATAAACTCCCAAGGTGACACTAGGGCGATCGCCGACTATCGCTAAATCTTCCGCAGGGGAGCTTACACCTTTTGTTACTGTAGCAATATCTTGAAGGCGGATAAATTGCCCCTGACTACCAAAATTGAGGGGAATATTTCGTACTCGCTGGAGAGAGTCTAATTCTCCTGCTACCTCAAGGGATAAATTGTTATTACTATTGCGTAATAGCCCTGCGGTTGTTTTGGAATCACTTTGCTGAATTTGCCGAGAAATATCGGTTACTGTCAAGTTATAACTTGCGATCGCTTTAGGTTCGATCTCGACTAAAATTTCTTCATTGCGATCGCCATATAGTTCTACTTCTTCCGTTCCTGCGATCGCTTGGATGCGGTCTTTCAAGACTTCTACCTGACGATTTAGGATACTATAGTTAGGCTTATTGTCTTGTTGCCAGGTCAAAGCTGTAATTAGGGCATAAGCTTTAATTTTAATCTTCTCTAATTCTGGTTCCCTAACCCCATTTGGCAATGTTGGCTTGACCTCATCAATTTGATTTTGTACCCGCGACCAAACCCCCTCCACTTCATCTTTTTGTACCGTATCTTCTAACTCTATACTAATAATAGAACTGCCAGAATTAGAAGTGGAACTATAGTCTTTTATTTCTTCTATTTCAATTAATTTATCTTCAATTTTATCGGTAATTAATGCTTCAATTCTGGCAGCATCAGCCCCTGATAAAAATGTTTTAATTACAGCATTACGGGAAACCAACTCTGGATCTTCTAGTCTAGGTAGGGCGAAATAAGAAGAGATGCCCCAAACGGCAATTAAGATAATAGTTAATACTAGTAGGCGAGTGTTGCGATAAAAAAGAGTAAACATGGTTGAGTAAGTAATAAGTAATAAGTAATGAGTAATGAGTAATGAGTAATGAGTAATGAGTAATAAGTAATGAGTAATGAGTAATGAGTAATGAGTAATAAATATTTGTTTGTTACCGATCAACGTCTTTGGCTTCCAGAACGCAATATTTATACTTATCCCGATATCATGGTTTTAGAAAAACCAATTCAGTTACAAGAAGGAAGAACTGATACGGTGATGAATCCCTGTCTGATCGCGGAGATATTATCTAAATCGACTAAAGATTACGATCGCAGTGAAAAGTTTTTAGCATATCGCACTATAAAAACTTTTCAGGAATATCTTTTGATTGACCAATATCAAGTTTATGTAGAACATTACGTTAAAACTGCTGCTAATCAATGGCTGTTGTCGGAATATAAAGATCCAGAAGTAACTTTGACTTTGAGTTCGACAGACGTACAGTTAAAAATTGCCGATCTTTACGAAAATATTGAATTTATTGAAGCCTGACTATTTGTCCAGAAACTAAACGATGGGTACCATCAGTAATAATTTCATCTCCTGGCTGTATTGTTCCCCTAACTAATACTCGATCTTCTTGAGTTTCTAAAAGTTCTATATATCTGCGTTCGGCTTGTTTATTTTTGCCGTCTTGAGAATCGACTAGAGCATAACAAGACCATAAACCGCGATCGCCTTTTATTAAAGCATTTATGGGCAACCAATAACCATCAACATCCTTGCTTTGAGTGACTTGTAAACGGGCAATTTGTTTGGGAGACACTCGATCTATTGCAGAGGATGGCAATTTGAGAACTACAGTACGAGTACGGGTAATAGCATTTACTTCAGGTAAAACAGAACTAACCGTTGCACTAGATTCATTTCCCCCTATAGTTATCTGTTTTTTGCTACCTGCATGTATTTGATTCGCTACATAGATAGGAACGCCAATTTTAACCTTTGGTTGAGTATTTTCTACCAACCTTAAAATAGATGTGCCAGCTTTGACAACCGTTCCTTCGTCTAAATTACGAGTGGAAACTATTCCGTTAAAGGGAGACTTCATAACACTTTTTTCAATTGTGATATCTAAGTCTGCAATCTCTGCATCAAGTCTATTTACCGCTGCTTGTTGAGCGTTAACTTGTTCGACTCTAGTACCGTTTTTTAGCTCATCTAAGGTGCTTTGGGCATTGGTCAATCGTTCTTGCAAAGCCTTGCGGTTGAAGGCTATTTCGTCTAACTGTTCTCTGGCAATTGCACCTTCGGTATACAGATATTCACGGCGATCGCTTTTTAGCTTTTCTAATGCTAGCTGTTGTTGAATATCTCTCACATTCGCCTGGGCTGCTGTAATTTGCTCGTTTCTTGCCCCATTCTTTAATTCTGCCAAAATTGCTTCGGCTTGCTCTTTTTGGGCGATTAAACCCTGACGCTGTGCCGTTAAATTTGCCGTATCTAGTTTGGCTAAAGGAGTGTCAATAGAAATGCGATCGCCTTCTTCGACAAAAACATAAATCAATTTTCCTCCCCGTTCAAAACCTATTTCACTGGTGCGTAACGCCGTCACCTCTCCCGTATAGGTTTGGGAAATTGAATAAGACGTAACTGGTTCGATGACTGTAGTTTTGACAGGCAATATATTTGTTTGCTCGGTACTAACTATTGCTTTGGCAGATGTGGCTTGTTGTGATTGAGATTTTTGCCCCAGGACAAAACCTAAACCCAGCAGCATCGTGGTTGCGATCGCTATTTGCCAATTTTGAATTTGTTTTTTGCTTTCTATTTTCGGTCGAGACTTAAGTTTTCCCCAACCGTTTTGTCTCCAATGTTTACCCGCTTTTGCTTGACGCGATTGTCCAGAACTCACTTTAGTCACCATCTGATAATTAAATGGTTATTTTAT